>NZ_JBFTNE010000016.1:0-135621 GCF_056397325.1 Cupriavidus sp. 05N39 | reverse complement strand
CACGAGTCTGTTAGAACCCGGGGCCTGACGACGAAACCATTGGGCTACGCAACCCCGACACGCCAGCCTCCTGCAAGGATCGCTTTCTTTTGGTTACTTTTCTTTACGAGTAAAGAAAAGTGACACCTCCGTGTGCGAAAACGGCCAACCCCGTACAGCCGCGCCAGCAGCTAGAAGCGCTAAAACCCCACCCACCCACGCCACTCTGCACCAGCACCCAGAAGCCGAAAAACCCCACCAAAAAAAACGCCAAAACCCCCACCAGCGAGGCAAGAAACAGCAAACCAATCCCACAAGGCTAGTCCCAACAGACGATGTACACATCCCACTTCCGCTGAACAATGGCTTCACCAACCTGCCGCACCCACCACGGCAGCCAATGAAATCCAAGAACAGCGAGGAGGCAGCATGATGGACATCCGAGCGCTCGGCTATATCGTGGTCGAGTCCACCGACACCGAACGCTGGCGCCACTACGGCGAGCAAGTGCTCGGCATGGCGTGCACCAACGCCCCCCATGGCGCGCTCTACCTCAAGATGGACGAGCGCGACTACCGCTACCTGATCGTACCCGGCAAGCAGGACCGCTACCTGGCATCGGGCTGGGAGCTGGCCGGCGAGGCGGCCTTCAGCCACGCGCTCGCCACGTTGCGCGCGGCAAACGTGGAAGTCACGCATGCCAGCGAGACCGAGCGCATCCAGCGGCGCACCCAGGCCATGGCCTGGTTCACCGATCCTTCCGGCAACCGGCACGAGATCTTCTGGGGCATGCGTTCGGACTTCCTGCGCTTTGTCTCGCCCATCGGCGTGTCGCGCTTCGTCACCGATCCGCTGGGCGCGGGGCATTCCGTGCTGCCGGCGCCCGCCTTCGACGAAACCTATGCATTCCTGCGCGATGTGATGGGCTTCGGCCTGTCGGATATCTTCCGCGCGCGCTTCACCACGGATCCGGCCGAGCCGGAGAAGCGCATCCACTTCCTGCATTGCGGCAACGGGCGGCACCACAGCCTGGCCATCTTCGAGGCGAGCGCGCCCAGCGGCTGCATCCATGTGATGGCCGAGGTGCAGGACATGACGGAGGTGGGCCGCGCGCTCGACCGCGCGCAGCAGCAGGGCGTGGCGCTCTCGGCCACGCTGGGCCAGCACTGCAACGATCGCGTTGTTTCCTTCTACATGAAGACGCCCGGCGGCTTCGACCTCGAGTACGGCTACGGCGGGCTGGTGGTCGACTGGAGCCAGCACGCCGCCTACGAGGCCACCCGGGTCAGCCTGTGGGGCCACGATTTCAGCATCGGATATCGCTAGAACTATGCTCAAGACATTGGACAAGACCATGACCGCGGGCGACGTGGTCGCCCGCCTCGCCGATGGCATGACCATCGGCATCGGCGGCTGGGGCCCCCGCCGCAAGCCGATGGCGCTGGTGCGGGAAATCCTGCGCTCGCCGCTGAAGGATCTCACCGTGGTGGCCTACGGCGGCCCGGAAGTCGGCATGCTGTGCGCAGCGGGCAAGGTGCGCAAAGTGGTGTTCGGCTTCGTTTCGCTCGACGTGATCCCGCTGGAGCCGCATTTTCGCGGGGCACGCGAGCGCGGGGAAATCGACGTCTGGGAGCTCGACGAAGGCATGTTGCAGCTCGGCCTGCGCGCCGCCGCCGCGCGCCTGCCGTTCCTGCCGACGCGCGCCGGGCTCGGGACCGACGTGCTGGCCCACAACCCCCAGCTCAAGACCGTCCGCTCGCCCTACGCCGATGGCGAAGTCCTGCTGGCGATGCCGGCCATCCCGCTGGACGCCGCGCTGCTGCACGTCAACGAGAGCGATGTGCTGGGCAATACCCGCATCGACGGCCCGGATCCCTTCTTCGATGAATGGTTCGCGCGGGCGGCAGGCCAGTGCTATGTGAGCTGCGAGGTCCTGCACGGCCGCCTGGAGGACGAAGACCTGGCGCGGGCGCGCAACAACCCCTTCGAGCGCGCGCTCGTCAGTGGCGTGGTGCACGCGCCGGGCGGCGCGCATCCCACTTCCTGCGGGCCTGCCTATGGCTTTGACCTGCCGCAGTTGAAGGCCTACTGCGCCAGCGCCGAGCAAGCGGCGGGCTTCGCCACCTACCGCAAGGACGTGATCGGCGACACCGAAGCCGGCTACCTGGACAAGATCGGTGGCATGGGCCACGTGCTGGACCTGCCGTTGCCGGTCCTTTGAACCCGTCACAAGGAGAAGGAGCCATCGTGAGCGCCACTCAACAATTCACTCTCGCCGAACTGATGATCGCCGCCGCCGCCCGCGCCTGGCGCGACGACGGCGAGGTCATGGCCACCGGCATCGGCACCGGCCCGCGCATCGCGGCCGGGCTGGCGCGGTTGCTGCACAACCCCGGCCTGATGCTGACCGACGGCGAAGCCTACCTGGTGGAAGAGCCRGTGCCGCTGGGGCGCCGCGAGGCGGGCTTCAAGGTGCGCGCCAGCGGCTGGATGGGCTATGCGCGCGTGTTCGACTGCCTGTGGGGCGGGCGCCGGCATGCGCTGGTGATGCCCACCCAGATCGACCGCTTCGGCCAGGCCAATATCTCCATGCTCGGCGGCACCCATGCGCAGCCAAAGAAGCAGCTGCTCGGCGCACGCGGCTTTCCCGGCAACAGCATCCACCACGCCAACTCCTTCTTTGTGCCGGCGCATAGCCCGCGCGCCTTTGTCGCCGGCGAGGTCGATATGGTGTGCAGCGTGGGCTATAACCCGGCGCGCCGGATCGAAGGCATGCGCAGCTTTGTCGACCTGCGGGTCATCGTGACCGACCTGTGCGTGATGGATTTCACCGGTCCCGATCACGCCATCCGCGTGCGTTCGCTGCATCCCGGCGTCAGCCTGGAGCAGGTGCGGGCAGCTACAGGCTTCGCACTGGCCAACGCATCCGGAGAAATACTGCCGGAAACGGCCGCGCCCACTGCGGAGGAGCTGGCCGTCATCGTCAGGCTCGATCCGCACAACCTGCGCGCCACCATCGTGCGCGACAACCCGGCCGTCCGCACGGCGTGAGGAACACCATGTCATCGCAAGCCACCGAATCCCTCGGGCTGGGCCCCAACGCCGAGGTGCTCTACGCAGCGGCCGACGGCGTGGCCACCGTCACCATGAACCGGCCGCAGTACCACAACGCGCAGAATTCCAAGATGACCTACGCGCTGGACGAGGCGTTCCGGCGCGCGGCCGCGGACGACGCGGTCAAGGTCGTGATCCTGCGCGGCGCCGGCAAGCACTTCTCGGCCGGGCACGATATCGGCACGCCGGGGCGCGACATTGGCGAGTCGTTCGAGCGCGTCTCGCTTTGGCCCGACCATGTGGGCAAGCCCGGCGGCGAGATGCTTTACACCCGCGAGCAGGAGGTCTACCTCGGCATGTGCCGGCGCTGGCGCGACCTGCCCAAGCCGACCATCGCCATGGTGCACGGTGCCTGCATTGCCGGCGGCCTGATGCTGGCCTGGGTGTGCGACCTGATCGTCGCGTCGGACGATGCCTTCTTCGCCGATCCGGTGGTGCGCATGGGCATTCCGGGCGTCGAGTATTTCGCGCACGCCTACGAGCTCAACCCGCGCATCGCCAAGGAATTCCTCTTCATGGGCGAGCGCATGGATGCCCAGCGCGCCTGCCAGATGGGCATGGTCAACCGCGTGGTGCAGCGCGAGGCGCTGGAGGCCACCGCGCAGGGCATGGCGGCCAAGATCGCGCAGATGCCACGGCTGGGCTTGAGCCTCACCAAGCAAGCCATCAATCACGTGGAAGAACTGCAGGGCAAGCGCGCCGCCATGGATGCCGCCTTTGCCTGGCACCACTTCGCCCACGCCCACAACGAGCTGGTCAGCGGCGACAAGCTGGGCGGCTTCGACGCACGCACCATGGCGGCATCGCAACGCACCGGCGAGGAGAAATCGGCATGAGCGGCGCGCCCCTGCATACCGTGCTGTGCGACTTGCTGGGTTGCCGCTACCCGATCGTGCAGACCGCGATGGGCTGGGTGGCCGATGCCCGCCTGGTGGCCGCCACCAGCAATGCCGGGGCCTTCGGCTTCCTGGCAGGCGCCACCATCGAGCCGGGCGAAGTCGAGCAAGAGATCCTGCGGGTGAAGGCGCTCACGGGCCAGCCCTTCGGCATCAACTTCCATATGTTCCAGCCCAACGCGGACGAGGTAGTCGAGATGGCCATCCGCCACCGGCTGCGCGCGGTCAGCTACGGGCGCGGGCCGGACGCCGCGATGATCGGCCGGCTCAAGGCCGCGGGCGTGGTGTGCATGCCCACCGTGGGCGCAGCCAAGCACGCCGCCAAGGCCGTGGAACTGGGCGCTAACGTGGTGACCGTGCAGGGCGGCGAGGGCGGCGGGCATACGGGCGGCACGCCCACCACGCTGCTGCTGCCGCAAGTGCTGGACAAGGTGGCGGTGCCGGTGGTGGCCGCGGGCGGCTTCTTCGACGGCCGCGGGCTGGCGGCGGCGCTGGCCTACGGCGCGGCGGGCATCGCCATGGGCACGCGCTTCCTGATGTCTAGCGAGTCGCCGGTGCCGGCGCAAACGCTGGCGCGCTACGTGGCGGTCCGGGATGCGGCGCAGATCCGCGTCTCGCTTGCCATCGACGGCTTGCCGCAGCGGATGATCGACAACCGCCTGCTGCTGGCGCTGGAGCAGGCCGGGCCGCTGCGCCGCACGCTGATGGCGCTGGCCACCGCCCGCCAGTGGCGCCGGCACAGCGGCATGGGGCTCGCGCAGATGCTGGCGGTTGGCTGGCGCGCGCTGCGCCAGCACGACTACACCGCGGCGCAGACGCTGATGGCGGCCAACGCGCCCGTGCTGATCCAGCGCGCCATGGTAGAGGGCCATCCCGACGAAGGCGTGCTGCCGAGCGGACAGGCCGCGGCGGCCATCGGTGCCATTGAATCCTGTGAGCAGATCGTTGCCCGCATCGCCGCGCAGGCCCAGGCGCGCCTGGCCGCCCTGGCGGGGCCAGCCAGCGCCAGGCCGGAACGCAGCAACCCCATCCAAGCCATCCATTGAAGGCAGACGTTCATGACAACGACGAGATCAAGCGAGCCTGTAGCACAGGACGGTACCGAGCCCTTCCACATCGAGGTGCGGGACGGCGTGGCGGAACTGGCGATCGCCCATCCCCCGGTCAACGCGCTGGACAGCGCGGGCTGGCATGCACTGGCGGCGGCCATCGAGCGGCTCGGCAGGGATGACGCCGTGCGCGTGATCGTGCTGCGCGGCGAGGGGCGCGGCTTTTGCGCCGGGGTCGACATCAAGGAACTGGCGGCGCACCCGCAGCGCATCGTGGCGGTCAACGCCGGCAACTACGCCACCTTCCGCGCGGTCCACCGCAATCCAAAGCCTGTTATCGCGGCGGTGCACGGCTTCGTGCTCGGCGGCGGCATCGGCATCTGCGGCGCGGCCGACATCCTGATCGCCGCCGAGTGCGCGCGCTTCGGCGTGCCGGAGATCGACCGTGGCGCCATGGGTGGCGGTGCCCACCTGCAGCGCATGTTTGGCGTGCAGAAGGTGCGGGCGATGTATTTCACCGGCGACATGATCGACGCCGCCGAGGCCTACCGCCTGGGCGCGGTGGAGCGGGTGGTGCCGCGCACGGCACTGCGCGATACCGCACTGGAGATAGCGCGGCGTATCGCGCAAAAAAGCCCGGCCATGGTGCGCCTGGCCAAGGAGGCGCTCAACGGCGTGGAGGACGGCAATCTCGAGGACAAGTACCGCTGGGAGCAGGGCTTCACGCTGCAAGCCTATATGAGCGCGGATTCCGACGAGGCGCGCACCGCCTTCGTGGAAGGGCGCGAGGCGCGCTTCGCGGCGCAGGCTCCCACCGTCAACGCGTGAGGTGGCCAGATGCATCTTGAATACACCGAACGCCAGCAGGCCTTCCGGGCCGAGATCCGCGCCTGGCTGGCCGAGCGCGTGCCGCGCGCGCCGCTGGCCAGCTTCGACACCGCCGAAGGCTTTGCGCAGCATCGCGCCTGGGAGCGCACCCTGTACGAGGGGCGCTGGAGCATGGTCACCTGGCCGAAAGAGCTGGGCGGACGCGGCTGCGACCTGATCGAATGGCTGATTTTCGAGGAAGAGTACTGGCGGGCCGGCGCGCCGATGCGCGTCAACCAGAACGGCATCTTCCTGCTCGGGCCGACCTTGATGGAGTTCGGCACGCCGGAGCAGAAGGCGCGTTTCCTGCCGCGCATGGCCGCCGGCGAGCACGTATGGGCGCAGGGCTGGTCGGAGCCGAACGCGGGCTCCGACATGGCCGCGATCCGCTGCACCGCCATCCGGCAGGGCGACGAGTACGTGCTCAACGGGCAGAAGATCTGGTCGACCCGCGCGGTCTGGGCCGACTGGCTGTTCGGCCTGTTCCGCACCGATCCCGGCTCGTCGCGCCACCACGGCCTGACCTTCCTGCTGATGCCGCTGGATACGCCGGGCATCACGGTGCGGCCCATCCGCCAGCTGAACGGCCTGACAGGCTTTGCCGAGATATTTTTCGACGATGTGCGGGTGCCGGCGGAGAACCGCCTGGCGGCGGAGGGCGCGGGCTGGCAAGTGGCGATGGCTACAGCCGGTTTCGAGCGCGGCCTGATGCTGCGCTCTCCGGCGCGCTTCCAGGAGACAGCACGGGCGCTGGTGCACCTCTATCTCGAGCATCGGGAGCAGGCCGACCGCGATCCCTCGCTGCGCGAAGCGGTCACGCGCGCCTGGATGGATGCCGAGGCCTATGCGCTATCCACCTACGCCACCGCGAGCAGGCTGGTCAAGGGCGGACAGATCGGCGCGGAGTCCAGCACCAACAAGGTGTTCTGGTCCGAGTTGGATATCCGCATGCACGAAACCGCGCTGGCGATCCTCGGCCAGCGGGGCGAGCTGGTGCCCGCGCAAGACGCGACGCAAGGCACGCTCGGTGCCTGGCTCGACGGCTTCCTGTTCGCGCAGGCCGGGCCGATCTACGCGGGCACCAATGAGATCCAGCGCAACATCATCGCCGAACGCATGCTGGGAATGCCGCGCGCCTGAGCGCGCGGCGGCTGACAGTCCGGCTTCGTCCTCGACTCAACCGTGAACCACCATGGAATTCGCATTTAACGAAGAGCAGCAACAGTTCGTCGATTCGATCAGGCGCTTCCTGATGATCGAAATGACGCCGGAACTGGCGCGGGAACAATGGAGCAGCGCAAGCGGCCGCTCCGACGCGCTTTGGCAGCGGCTGGCCGGGCAGGGCCTGACGGCCGTGCTGGTGCCGGAGGCTTGCGGCGGCCTGGGCCTGTCCGAAACCGAGTGGGCGCCGCTGGCGCAGGAGTGTGGCTACTTTGCCCTTGCCGAACCGCTGCTGGACACCGCGCTGGTGGCGGCCGGCATGCTGTCGGACTGCCACGCCGCCACGCAGGACACAAGCACCCGCGAACGCTGCGAAAGCTGGCTGGGCCGCATCGCGGACGGCAGCGTGCGCGTGGCGGTGGCGCATCCGGGACAAGCCATGGTGGCCGACGCCCATGTCGCCGACGCCATCCTCTGCGAGCACGGCGGCGCGCTGCACCTGGTGCCGCCGGCGCAGGCCACGCTCGCCGCGCACGCGAGCCTTGATCCCTCACGCCGGCTCTTCGCGCTCAGATGGGCGCCGGACGACGGCAGCCTGCTGCTGCCCGCGACGGCCGCGAAGCCCGTGTGGGAAGCCGCGCTCAACCGCGGGGCGCTCGGCGTCGCCGCGCAGATGCTCGGCCTGACGCAGCGCATGCTGGATATCGCCATCGACTACAGCATCCAGCGCAAGCAGTTCGGCAAGGCCATCGGCGCCAACCAGGCGCTCAAGCACCTGCTGGCGGATGTCGCCATCCAGCACGAATTCGCCAAGCCGGTGGTGTACCGCGCGGCCTGCACGCTGGCGCAAGGCCATGGCACCGCMGGGCTGCATGTGTCGCACGCGCTGCTGGCCGCCACGCGCGCCGCGCTGCTCGCGGCACGCCACACCATGCAGGTGCACGGCGCCATGGGCTACACGTGGGAGCTGGACCTGCAGATCTTCATGAAGCGCGCGTGGGCCCTGGCCGACAGCTGGGGCGACCGGGCCTTCCACCAGGCGCGCGTGGACGCGCACATCCTCGGGGGGGCCGTGCCGATCGGCGCCGGCGCCACCTTTGCCACCACAGCCAACTTGGCATCAACACTTTGACAGGCGGAATGACCATGAGAGACGCATATATCGTCGACGCGCTGCGCACCCCGACCGGACGCCGCAAGGGCGGCCTGGCACACATGCACGGCGCCGACCTTGGCGGCTTCGTGCTGGCCGAGCTGGTGGGCCGCAATGCCATCCCGGCCGCGGAGTATGACGACGTGGTGTTTGGCTGCGTCGACACCATCGGGCCGCTGGCCGGCAATATCGCCCGCAGCGCCTGGCTGGCCGCCGGGCTGCCGCTCACCGTGCCCGGCGTGACCGTGGATCGCCAGTGCGGCTCGTCGCAGCAGGCCGTGCACTTCGCCGCGCAAGCGGTGATGAGCGGCAACCAGGACGTGGTCGTCGCCGGCGGCGTGCAGACCATGACGCAGATCCCGATCTCGTCGGCCATGCTGGCCGGGCAGGCGCTTGGCTTCTCCGATCCGTTCTCCGGCAGCAAGGGCTGGCAGGCGCGCTTCGGCGACCGGCCGGTGTCGCAGTTCGACGCCGCGCAGCGCATCGCCGGGCACTGGAATCTGTCGCGCGAGGCAATGGAAGCCTACGCGCTGCAAAGCCACCAGCGCGCGGCCATGGCCATCGAGGGCGGCCGCTTCCAGCGCGAGATCGTGCCTTGCGCAGGCGTAGTCCATGACGAAACGCCGCGGCCCGATACCACGCTCGCCAAGATGGCATCGCTCGAACCACTGATGCCCGGCAGTGCACTGACCGCCGCCGTTTCCAGCCAGACCGCGGACGCGGCGGCGGCATTGCTGGTGGTCTCCGAAGACGCGCTCAAGCGCTACGGGCTCACGCCGCGCGCGCGTATCGCCCATATGAGCGTGATGGGTGACGACCCGCTGTGGATGCTGACCGCGCCCATTCCCGCCACGAAACGCGCGCTGGTGCGCAGCGGCCTGCGCTGGGAAGACATCGACGTGGTGGAGATCAACGAGGCGTTCGCTTCGGTGGCGATGGCCTGGCTGGCCGAGACCGGCTACCCGGCCGAGCGCACCAACCCGAACGGCGGCGCCATCGCGTTGGGGCATCCGCTCGGCGCCACCGGCGCGCGGCTGATGACCACGCTGTTGCACGAGCTGGAGCGCACGGGCGGCCGCTACGGCCTGCAGACCATGTGCGAGGGCGGCGGCCTGGCCAACGTCACCATCATCGAGCGCCTGTGAGCCGGGTTCCCGGGGCACTGGCGCAAGCAACGGACAAGGGGAGTAGCGACATGGGAATCTGCGACGGACGGACCGTCATCATCACCGGCGCCGGCGGCGGCCTGGGGCGCGCCTATGCGCTGGCCTTCGCAGCGGAAGGCGCCAGCGTGGTGGTCAACGATATTCGCCGCGAGGCGGCCGAGGCGGTATGCGCGGAGATCCGCGCGCAAGGCGGGCGGGCGCTCGCCAGCGATGACGACATCACGCAACTGGCCACGGCCCAGGGCATCGTCGATGCCGCGCTGGCGGCGTTCGGCGAGGTGCACGTGCTGGTCAACAACGCCGGCATCTGCCGCGACCGCATGTTCGTCAGCCTGAGCGAAGCCGACTGGGACGATGTGATGCGCGTGCACCTGCGCGGCCACTTCTGCCTGGCCAACCTGCTGGCCCGGCGCTGGCGCGACGCGGCCAAGGCCGGGCGGCCGGTCGATGCGCGCATCGTCAACACCAGCTCCGGCGCGGGGCTGCAAGGCTCGGTGGGCCAGTCCAACTACGCCGCCGCCAAGGCCGGTATTGCCGCGCTGACGCTGGTGCAGGCGGCGGAACTGGCGCGCTACGGCATCACCGCCAATGCGCTCGCGCCGGCGGCCCGCACCGGCATGACCGAAGGCGTATTTGCGGAGATGATGAAAGCGCCGGCGGCAGGCTTCGACTACTACGATCCGGCCAATATCGCGCCGCTGGTGGTCTGGCTTGGCAGCGCGGCTTCGCGCCATGTCACCGGCCGCGTGTTCGAGGCGGCGGGCGGCATGGTGGCGGTGGCGGACGGCTGGCGCACCGGCGCGAGCACCGACAGGGGCGCGCGCTGGCAAGTGGCCGAGCTGGGCGGCGCGATCGACGCGCTGCTCGCCCGCGCCGAGCCGGCGCAATGCGTCTACGGCGCCTGAGGCGGGGACGGACGATGCGCTTCACGCTCTCCCTGGAACAACAAATGATCCGCGACACCGCGCGCGATTTCCTGGCCGTGCGCAGCGATTCGGCGGCGGTCCGGCGGGTGGTGGATGCGGTTGCTGGCACGGCGCAGGACGGCCATGACACCGCCCTGTGGCGGGAAATGGCCGGCGAACTGGGCTGGTGCGGCATTGCCTTGCCGGAAACGGCGGGCGGCGCCGGGCTGGGCGCCGTCGAGCTGGCGCTGCTGATGGAGCAGATGGGCCAGCGGCTGGCCTGCGTGCCGTACTGGTCGGCCATCTGCCTGGCGGCGCCGGCGCTGGCGGGCAGCCTCGCGCCCGAGGCCGCCGCGCCGTGGCTGGCGCGGCTGGCGCAGGGCGAGGCGCGTGCCGCGCTGGTCTTGCCTGCCTGGATGGCGCCCGGCGCGGACGGCGCGCTCGATGCCGATGCGCTGACCGTCACTGCCGCCGCGGCCGGGGATGGCTTCGTGCTGGACGGGCAGGTGGCGCAGGTGTTCGACGCCGCCGGCGCGGACTGGCTGCTGGTGCCCGCGCGCCTTTCCGGCGGCGCGGCAGGGCAGCCGGCGCTGTTCCTGCTGCAAACGGCGGCGCTGGCGGGCCAGCCAGGCTTCGGGCTGCGCCGGCTGGCGGTGCTGGACCGTACCCGCCCGCTGGCCGACCTCGTCTTCGACGGGCTGCGCGTGGAGGCGAAAGCCTGCCTGGCGCAAGGCGCCGGGGTGGCGGCGGGCATGGGCGCCGCCATGTGGCACGGCAGCCTGATGCTCGCCGCCGAGCAGCTCGGCGGCGCCCAGCAATGCCTCGACCTCACCGTGGCCTACGCCRCCGAGCGCATCCAGTTCGGCCGGCCGATCGCCGCCTTCCAGGCCGTCAAGCACCGCTGCGCGCAGATGATGGTGGCGGTGGAAGCCGCGCGCTCCGCGGTGCACGGCGCCGCGCGGGCCTGGCAGGCGGGCGCGGCAGGCGGCGCGATGGACACAGCCAGGCTCGATGTTGCCGCAGCGCGCCTTGCCGCCGGCGATGCCTTCGGCTTCTGCGCCCAGGAGGCCATCCAGTTGCACGGCGGCGTGGGCTTTACCTGGGAGTACGACCCCCAGCTCTATTTCAAGCGCGCGCAGGCCGCCGGCGGCTGGCTGGGGGGCGCCGCCGCCGCGCTCGCCCGGATCGCCGACGGCCTGTTGGCCGCATGAGCCATATCAGCAGCGCAAGGACAAGCATGGATTCGATGGAAAACCAAAATGCCTCCGCCGGGGAAGCGCAACTGCGCGCGGAGGTGGCGGCCTGGATGTCCGCCAGCCTGAGCGGCGAATTCGCCTGCCTGAAGCATCGCGGCGGCCCGGGCGACGAAGAAGCGCATCCCGGGCTGCGCAAGGCCTGGGAGCGCCGCCTGGCCGACGGCGGCTGGACCTGCGTGGGCTGGCCGCAGGCGCACGGCGGGCGCGGGTTGCCGGTGATGTCGCAGGTAATCTTCCAGGAGGAGTACGCGCGTGCCGGCGGCCCCGGCCGCATGGGCCATATCGGCGAAGGGCTGATCGGTCCCACGCTGATCGCCTTCGGCAGCGAGGCGCAGAAGGCCCGCTTCCTGCCGGGCATTCGCAACGGCACCGAGTTTTGGTGCCAGGGCTACTCGGAGCCGGGCGCCGGCTCGGATCTCGCCAATGTGCGCACCCGCGCCGAGCGCGATCCCGCCACCGGGGACTGGCGCGTGAGCGGGCAGAAGGTGTGGACCTCGCTGGCCCACGAGTCGGACTGGATCTTCGTGCTGGCGCGTTGCGATCCGGCGTCGCGCGGGAACAAGGGCCTGGTCTTCCTGCTGATGCCGCTGGCGCAGCCGGGCGTGGAAATCCGCCCGATCCGCCAGATGGGTGGCGGCGTGGAGTTCAACGAGGTGTTCTTCGATGGCGCGCGCGCCGCCGCCGGCGATGTGGTGGGCGCGCCGGGCGACGGCTGGCGCATCGCCATGGCGCTGCTGGGCTTCGAGCGCGGCATCTCCACCCTGGGCCAGCAGATGCAGTTCACCCACGAGCTTGGCTGGGTCGCCGAGGCCGCGCGCGCCAACGGCGCCTGGCAGGACGCGGCGCTGCGCCAGCGCATGGCGCGCGCCTGGGCCGGCCTGCGGGTGATGCGCTACAACGCGCTGCGCATGCTGGAAGGCGCCGAGGGCGGTGCCGGCGATGCCAGCGCGGCGCTGCAGCGCGAAACCCTGATCTACAAGTACTACTGGTCGAACTGGCACCGCGACCTGGGCCAGCTCGCGCTCGACGTGCTCGGCCCGGACGCCAACCGGATCGACGAAGCGGACGCGCGCCGCACGCGCCTGCAGCAGATGGCGCTGTTCTCGCGCGCCGACACCATTTACGCCGGTACCAACGAAATCCAGCTCAACATCATCGCCGAGCGCGGGCTGGGCATGCCCCGCGAGGCCAGAGGACAGTCATGACTGAAATGGCAGACAAGCAACCGGCCGCGGCCGGCACCCCGCTCCCCCCGCCGGCCTATGTGGCCGGCCACCAGCTGCTGGCCGGCAAGAGCGTGCTGATCACCGCCGCCGCCGGCGCGGGCATCGGCTTTGCCGCCGCCCGCCGCTGCGCGGAGGAGGGGTGCCGCGCGCTGATGATCTCCGACATCCACGAGAAGCGGCTCAGCGAGGCTGTGGCAACCCTGCGCGCCGAAACCGGCCTGCAGGCGATCCATGGCCAGCTTTGCGACGTCTCCGACCAGGCCCAGGTGCGGTCCCTGGTGGCGGCGGCCGAGGAGGCCCTGGGCGGCACCGATGTGCTGATCAACAACGCCGGGCTGGGCGGCTCGCGCCGCATAGTCGAGATGGACGATGCCGAATGGTCGCGGGTGCTCGACATTACGCTTACCGGCACCTTCCGGATGACGCGGGCCATGCTGCCGCATATGCAGGCGCGCCGGCGCGGGGCCATCGTCAACAATGCCTCGGTGCTGGGCTGGCGGGCGCAGAAGGAGCAGGCCCATTACGCCGCCGCCAAGGCCGGTGTGATGGCGCTGACACGCTGCAGCGCGGTAGAGGCTGCGGAGTTCGGCGTGCGCATCAATGCGGTGGCGCCGAGTATCGCACTGCACGATTTCCTGCGGAAGTCGGCGCCGGCGGAACTGCTGCGGGAGCTGGCCTCGCGCGAGGCGTTCGGGCGGGCGGCCGAGGTGTGGGAGGTGGCGAATGTGATGGTGTTCCTGGCTAGCGACTATGCGTCGTATATGACGGGCGAAGTGTTGCCTGTCAGCAGTCAGCGGGCGTAGCGGCTAATGGCCCGCGCGGAGCAGGAACCCCGGAACAGGGAAGAAGCGAGGGAAGCAGCGAGGCAAGGAGAGGCATGACACGAGTATTCAATTCCGCCGAGGCGCTGATGAGCGCCGTGGGCGAGCAACTGGGCCACAGCGCCTGGACCGTCATCACGCAGGCGCGCATCGACGGCTTTGCCGAGGCCACGGGCGACCACCAATGGCTGCACGTGGATCCCGAGCGCGCGGCGCAAGGTCCCTTTGGCGCTTGCATTGCGCACGGTTATCTCACCCTGTCGCTGGTCAACCAGTTCCTGCCGGAGATCCTGACGGTCGAAAACCTGCGCTGGGGCGTCAACTACGGCTGCGACAAGGTGCGCTTCCCGGCCCCGGTGCGGGTTGGCTCGCGCCTGCGTGGCGTGGGCGAACTGGTGCGCGCCGAGGCGCTGCCCGGCGGCGTGCAGTCGGTGGTGCGCATCAGCGTGGAAATCGAGGGCGAGGATAAGCCCGCTTGCGTGGCCGACACCATCAGCCGCTATTACTTTTGATACTTCCAAGGAAAGCAGCATGAGAGAAGCAGTCATTGTCGCCGTGGCGCGTACGCCCATCGGCAAGGCATTCCGCGGCGCCTTCAACGATACCGAGGCGCCGGCGCTGGGCGGGCACGTGGTGCGCGCCGTGGTGGAGCGGGCGGGGATCGACCCGGCCGAGGTCGACGATGTACTGATCGGCGCCGCCGCGCAACAGGGCACGCAGGGCTACAACCTGGGCCGGCTGTGCGCGGTGGCGGCGGGCCTGCCCGATAGCGTGCCGGGCATGACCATGGACCGCATGTGTTCGTCGGGGCTGATGACCATCGCCACGGCCGCGAAAAGCATCATCTGCGGCGAGGCCGACATCGTGGTGGCCGGTGGCGCCGAGTCGATCTCGCTGACGCAGAACAAGCACAAGAACGCCTACCGCGCGCAATCCGAGGCGGTGCTGGCCCGGCAGCCGGACGCGTATATGGCAATGATCGAGACCGCTGAAGTGGTGGCGCAACGCTATGGCATAGCCCGGGCGGCGCAGGACGAGTATGCGCTGCGCAGCCAGCAGCGCACCGCCGAGGCGCAGCGCCAGGGCCTGTTCGACGACGAGATCGTGACGCTGGAGACGCGCCGCGCGCTGTACGACAAGGCGGGCGCGCTCATCGGGCACGAGACCGTGCGCCTCGCGCAGGACGAGTGCAACCGGCCAGATACTAGCGCCGACAGCCTGGCCGCGCTCAAGCCGGTATGGAGCGGCGGGCGCGCGGTGCCGCAAGGGCTCCACATCACCGCCGGCAATGCCTCGCAACTGTCGGACGGTGCCGCCGCCGTGCTGCTGATGAGCCGCGAGCAGGCCGAGCGCCGCGGCTTGCGCCCGCTGGGCCGCTATCGCGGCATGGCCGTGGCCGGCTGCGCGGCGGACGAGATGGGCATCGGCCCGGTGTTCGCCGTGCCCAGGCTGCTGGCGCGCCACGGCCTGACGGTCAAGGACGTTGGCTTGTGGGAACTGAACGAAGCCTTTGCCTGCCAGGTGCTGTACTGCCGGGACATGCTCGGCATTCCGGACGCGCGGCTGAACGTCAATGGCGGCGCCATCGCGATCGGCCATCCCTTCGGCATGTCGGGCGCGCGCATGACCGCGCACGCCTTGCTCGAAGCACGCCGGCGCGGCGCCGCGCATGCGGTGGTGACAATGTGCGTCGGCGGCGGCATGGGCGCCGCCGCGTTGTTCGACGTGCTGTAGCGGTCATTGCCGGTGGCAGTGCGAACGGCCAGCCCAAGGCGGGCCATGCCCCCGGCGCGGAGGAGACGACAATGAAAAAAGTGATTGGCATCGGCGTATCGCTGACGGTATTGGCTGCCGCGGCATGGTCCTTCTCGCCGCGGCCCCTGCCTGCCTTCGCAGCCACCGCGCTGCGGGCGGATCGGCTGCAGCTCAATGGCATCGCCCGGTCCGGCGACCGCATGGTGGCGGTCGGCGAGCGCGGCACGATCTTGCTCAGCGACGACGAAGGCGCACACTGGCGGCTCGCCAGCGTGACGCCGGAGCACGGCGCCGCGCTCACGCAGCTTGTCTTTGCCGGTGGCAAGGACGATAGGGTCGGCGTGGCGGTGGGACACAGCGGCTGGATCCTGCGCACCGCCGACGGCGGTGAGCATTGGCAGCAGGTGGCCTTCGATACGGCGCAGTCGGACCCCCTGCTGGGCGTCTGGGGCCAGGCGGCGGGTCCGTGGTTCGCCGTCGGCAGCTTCGGGCGCTTCCTGGTGTCGCACGACCAGGGCGGGCACTGGCAGTCAGCAGCCACGCCGCTGATGCAGGACAAGCACTTGAACGGCATTGCCGGTGATCATCAGGGCCGCCTGATGCTGGTGGGCGAGAGCGGCCTGGTGCTGCGCTCCGCCGATGGCGGCGGCACCTGGGAAGCGGTCAAGATGCCCTACGAGGGCTCGCTCTACGGCGTGCTGCCGCTGCGCGACGGCGCCTGGCTGGTCTATGGCATGCGCGGCAACGTGCTGCGCAGCGCCGACTTCGGCGCGAGCTGGGAGGCCGCCGAGGTGGGGCTCAAGACCTCGTTCTTCGGTGGCGCGCAACTGGCGGACGGCCGCATCGCCGTGGCCGGCCAGGGCGGCATGCTGGCTGTCTCGGCGGACGGCGGGCGCCATTTCAAGCCGGTGGCGGGCGGTAGCGCGCAGACCCTGGCGGCGCTCATCCCGGCCGCGGGGGGGAATGCCCTGACGCTGGCCGGCAACGCGGGGATTGCCCGCTTCACCCTGGCCCCGCATGCCGCGCCCTGATCTTCCTCCTGCCGCAACTCTCAGCGCCACACCGCATTGCATAGAAGCGAGAACGCCATGACCCGCCCCGAAATCTCCGGCCCCCGGGCCACCACCACCCGCCTGAGCCGCTTCGTCGCGCATTGCGCGGACCTGTTGATCCGGCGCCGCCGCCTGTTGCTGGTGCTGTGCCTGGCGATGACCGTGGCGATGGGCTTGTCCGCCACGCGCCTGCGGCTCGATCCGGGCTTCAACAAGATGATCCCGCTGCAGCATCCCTATATGCAGGTGTTCACCAAGTACGCCGGCACGTTCTCCGGGGCCAATACCGTGCTGATCAGCCTGCGCTGGAAGGGCGAAGGCGATATCTACAACCCGGCCTTCATGGACAAGCTGCGTCGTGCTACCGACGATGTGTTCTTCATTCCAGGCGTGCGCCGTTCACATGTGTTCTCGCTGTTTACGCCGAATGTGCGCTACACCGAGGTGACCGAGGTGGGATTCCGGGGGGATGTGGTGGTACCCGGCCGATACTCTGGTACCCCGGAGCAGCTCGACCAGGTACGCCGCAACGCGGCGCGCTCAGGCCAGATCGGCCGGCTGGTAAGCAATGACCTGAAGTCCGCGCTGATCCGCGCCGATCTGAGCGATGTGGATCCCGCTACGGGCAAGGCGCTCGACTACGRCAAGGTGGCACGCCAGTTGGAGCAAATCCGCACCGGCCTGGGCGGCACGGATGTGGAAGTGAGCATTATCGGCTTTGCCAAGCTTGTCGGCGATGTGGAAGACGGCATTGCCGGGGTGATGGTGTTCTTCGCGCTGGCCTTTGCGGTGACGGCGCTGATGCTGTTCTTCTACACGCGTTCGCTGCGCATTACCCTGCTGGCGCTGGTGGTGGCGCTGCTGCCGGTGGGGTGGCTGCTAGGCCTGCTGCCGCTGCTGGGCTACGGCATCGACCCAATGTCCATCCTGGTGCCGTTCCTGATCTTTTCCATCGGCGTCTCGCACGCGGTGCAGATGACCAATGCCTGGAAACAGGAAGTGGTGCAGGACAATGACCCGGTCGAGAGCGCGCGCGCGGCCTTCTGCAAGCTGTTCATCCCCGGCACGGTAGCCTTGCTGACCAACGCACTGGGTTTCATGGTCATCATGCGCATCGAGATCGAGATCGTGCGTGAGCTGGGCATTACCGCATGCCTCGGCGTATTGCTGATGATCGTCACCAACAAGGTGTTCCTGCCGCTGCTGCTGTCATACACGCGCCTGGAGCCGCGCGTGGTGGCGGCCGCCAGGGCGCGTGCCGGGCGGCATGGCACCTTCTGGAACCGGTTCGGCCACTTTGCCCGCCCGGGGCCGGCACTGGTGGTGTTCGGCGTGTCGCTGGCGCTGTTGGCGTTCGGTGCGGTGCAGTCACGGGGACTAAGGGTCGGCGATATCGGCAACGGTGCTCCGGAACTGCGCGCCGACTCGCGCTATAACCGCGATAACGCGCAGATCGTCGGCCAGTACAACATCGGCGTGGACGTGCTCACGGTGGTGGTGGAACCCAAAGGCTTTGACGACGCCTGCCTGCACTATCCGGTGATGGGCGCGGTGGAGCGCTTCGAGATGAACCTGCGCGGTGTGGCGGGCGTGCAATCGGTGGTGAGCGTGCCGTCGCTCGCCAAGGTGATGATCGGCGCCTTCAACGAAGGCAATCCACGCTGGGAGGCGCTGCCGCGCAATAGCGATGGCCTGACCCAGGGCGCCAAAGCCTTCGATCCGGAGAACGGCATGAACACCGCGAACTGCCAGGCCATCCAGGTGCTGATCTACACAGCCAATCACGAAGGCGCCACCATTGCCCATATCGTCAAGGAGATCCAGCACCTTATCGCCGCAGACAAGACGCCGAACGTGGCGTTCCGCCTCGCCGGCGGCAATATCGGCGTGATGGCAGCCACCAACGAAGCGGTGGACGAAGCCGAGGTAACCATGCTGCTGGCGATCTTCGGCGCCATCACGCTGCTGTGCCTGCTGACCTTCCGTTCCTGGCGGGCCGTGCTGTGCATCATCGTGCCGCTGACGCTGGTGTCCGTCCTTTGCAGCGCGCTGATGGCGCGGCTGGGGATTGGCCTGAAGGTCTCGACGCTGCCGGTGATCACGCTGGGCGTAGGGGTTGGCGTGGACTACGGCATCTATCTCTATGAGCGCATGCAGCACCAGTTGCGCCATGAAGGGCAGAACCTGCCGCAGGCGTTCGCCGAGGCCATGCGCCAGCGTGGCAACGCCGCCTTGTTCACCGCCATGACGATGTGCATCGGGGTGGGTACGTGGGCCTTCGCGGCGCTCAAGTTCCAGGCGGACATGGGCATCCTGCTGGCCTTCATGTTTATGGTCAACCTGTTCGGCGCCGTCTTCCTGTTGCCGGCGCTGGCGAGCTGGCTGGGCGTGGAAGAGGAGGAACGCCGGGCGGCCGGCAACAAAGCCCGCGGCGCGGAGGCACGCGTGGGCAGGATGGCCGGTAGCGAAGGGCGCCCGCTCAAGTCCGACGCGGCCTGAACCGCCGGGCCTTCGCGCGGCCGGCCCGTCATCATTTGAAGAATCTGCTGCAATTCGAAGGGGGCGGACGCTTACAATTGACATCTCGATCTGGACATCGTGAGTGCATTCCTCGCGATTCGACATAGCGTCCCGCGGATGGCCGGGCCGGGCCGTGGGGCAGTCATCAAACGATAGTAGCCGGCGGCCCTGCTGCATGAGGCAGGGCGTGGCGTGCCAGGCGCGACATAGAATCGCGCAGGAAGGAGAATAAGATGTGGCAACAGGCCCCCACTGATGGATCGCCGTTCTCAACGATCCGGATCGGCCCCCTTGCGTTGCGCAACCGCCTGATCAAGGCCGGTGCGAACGAGGGCATGACACCGCAAGGATTGCCGACACAGGCGCTGGTCAAGCATCACCGGGATATCGCAGCCGGCGGTATCGGCATGACGGTGGTCGCGTATGCTGCCGTCGCACAGGAGGGGCTGACCTTCTCGCATCAGCTCGTCCTGACCCGCGAGGCCATACCGCATCTGCGGGTGCTGACCGACGCGGTGCATCGTGAGGGCGCCGCGGCTTGCCTGCAGATTACGCATGCCGGCTCGTTTACGATGATGCGGCATGGCGGGAGCCGCGCGCCGCTGACCGCATCGGCTGGCCTGAATGCTTTCGGCATGATGTATGGCGTGTATTTCCAGCGCGCCATGCGCGAGAGCGACATGTTCCGGGTTGCCATGCAATTCGCCGATGCCGCGCGCCTCGCGCGGGAGGCAGGCTTTGACGCGGTCGAGATCCATATGGGGCACGGCTACCTGCTCAATCAGTTCCTGTCTCCGCTCAGCAACCGGCGGCGCGACCGTTTTGGCGGTGAAGTGGAAAACCGCACGCGCTTCCCGGCGATGGTGCTGCGCCACGTCAAGGACGCCGTCGGGGCGGAGCTGGCGGTGTGCTGCAAACTGAGTGTGGTTGACGGTGTGCCCGGCGGCAACGTAGCGGCGGATTCCGCCATCACGGCGCGCATCCTGGAAAGGGAGGGGGCCGACCTGCTGACGCTGAGTGGCGGACGTAATGTCGAAAGCCCGTGGGTGTTGTTTGGCAGTGCGATGCCGACGGCCCAGATGAAAGCCACGGCGCCGCACGCGCTGGCCAGGCTCGGTATCTCGATTCTGGAGAAGCGTACCCCGCGCGAGTTGAAGTTCCGTGAACTGTATTTCCTTGACGCTTCCCGGGTGATCCGCCAGGCGGTGCGGATGCCGCTGGCCTATATCGGCGGCGTGAAGTCGCTGGACAATGCGCGGCAACTGTTGGGCGAGGGCTTCGACTGCGTTGCCCTGGCGCGC
This sequence comes from Cupriavidus sp. 05N39, assembly GCF_056397325.1. NCBI lineage: Bacteria > Pseudomonadati > Pseudomonadota > Betaproteobacteria > Burkholderiales > Burkholderiaceae > Cupriavidus > Cupriavidus sp. 05N39. The sequence continues at coordinate 115,400 of NZ_JBFTNE010000016.1, read as the reverse complement.
GCGCTGATCCATGATCCGGCCCTGGCCGATCACTGGCGAACCGGCGCGGTGACACGTTCGGCATGCGACAGCTGTAATGCTTGCGTTGCAAAAATCTATGATCCCGCCGGCGTTTCCTGCGTTTACGGGCCACCGGCCGATCCCAGGCTGACCACGATACTGGCGGCCGGGCAGGCGGATTGAGACTTGCGGGACTTCTGCCCACCGATGCCGGGCAGATTTCGCCCGGCTTCTCGACGCCATGCCCGGACCGACGCGCTGTCAGTCGGTACTTGATTTCCTGGCAAGCCAGTCCTGTTGGGTCATGATCGTGCGGAAGCCCAGATGCGACATGGCGCTGAACGGGTCCGACCCTCTCCTTGCGCTGACCCGGTAGCTGGTGCAATAAGTCTCGCTGCACAAAAAAGAGCCGCCCCGTATGACTCGCTTGGGGGCGTCGACGGGTGCCCCTGCATCGTCGGGGTCATATGAGTCGACGGGGCCTTGGGGGTCGGAGGCCTGTCCTTTGCGGGCCGCGATGGCGAACGCGTCGGAGCGATACCAGTCAGCCGTCCATTGCCAGACATTGCCGGCCATATCGTAGATGCCATAGCCGTTCGGCGCGAAATTGCCAACCGGCAATGTGCCGACCTGGATCTTTTCGTTGCGGCTGACGACCGGAAATTGACGCGCCCGGTCGTCCCACGTATTGGCCATCTTCTTGCCGTTGGGAGTGAGTTCGTCTCCCCAGGCGTAGTCCGCTTGTTCGAGGCCGCCGCGCGCGGCGAATTCCCACTGCACTTCGGTCGGCAGGCGCTTTCCAGCCCAACGGGCGTAGTTCAGCGCGTCAACGTACGACACCTGCACCACAGGATGATTCTCCCTATCGGCCAGATTGCTATGGGGGCCGAGCGGATGCTGCCAATTCGCCCCAGGCACATACCTCCACCAGCGCGACCAATCGCCCAGGTCGACGGGTTCGCTCGTGCCGACAAATACCATGCTGCCGGGGACAAGCGTCCCGGGATCGGGCTCTGGCGTGCCGGGCGGCAGTTGCGGGCGTATGTCTTCCCACTTTGGTTTCTGCTCAGCTGTCGTGACGTACCGAGTGGCTTCGGTGAAGCGTCTGAAATCGGCGTTTGTCACATCGAAACTGTCCATCCAGAACCCGCTGACTTGCACGCGGTGGGCCGGTCCTTCGCTGGGAAGGGCCCGCTTGGATGAACTGCCCATCAAGAATGTCCCCCCAGGGACCCAGACCATGCCTTTGGGACCTGTCACCCCATCGCCGATCACGGGCTCCTTGAACTGGCCTGTCTTGGAAGAACCCCTGAGGTATTTCGCGCTCAGCAGTCCAGCCGCGCCGGCAACTCCGGTTGCCAGTAATCCCGAGATAAGCGCTCGGCGTTTCATGGTATTTCCTAATCCTTTTTTGTCGCAGCGTCCCGCGGTCTGTCTGGGCGTGCGATGAATTTACTGGGTTGATTCCTGGCCTGGCTCATCGATGTCGTCCACGTTGGGGCGATAGAGGAGGAGCCGCCGATTATCCGATGATCGCGATGATACAACTGCCTGGCATCGTCTTCCCGGACTACCGAAGCATTTATGTGTGCCATCTCCGGGCCCGCTTTGATCGGCTACGCCCACCGCGTGCGTCTTTCGCTGTCTAGTCTGAAGAGACGATGAGGCACGGCCCTGGGCTATGTACTGTGGAACGTGCTAAATCAAAAGGAGGGGACATGCCTGCAACTGGCTACAAAATTGAATCCCGGCCGCTGGAATCGCGGTATGCGCGCGGCTGGCATTGCCTCGGGCCGGCCGCGGATTACCGCGACGGGAAGCCGCACACACTGAACATCTTCGGCCGCCGCCTTGCCGCCTTTGCCGATTCCGCCGGCACCATTCGCATCATTGATAGCTATTGTCCGCATATGGGCGCGGACCTTAGTACCGGTACCGTGCAAGGCGACCAGTTGGTGTGCCCCTTCCATGGTTGGCAGTGGGGTGGCGATGGCGCTTGCAAGTCGATCCCTTACTGCAAGCGAGTGCCGCCGAAGGCGCGCATCGGCAGCTGGGATACATGCGAGCAGAACAATCTGCTCTTCATCTGGCACGATCCCCAGGGCAACGCACCTCCACCCGAGGTGGCGATCCCGCGCATCGAGGCATGCTACTCGGAGCAATGGTCCGCGTGGGCAATCGACAAGATGGTGATTCAAACGAATTGCCGGGAATTGGTCGACAACATCTCCGATATGGCTCACTTCGATACCGTGCACGGTGCGCCGATCGACTACTTCGCCAATCTGTTCGAGGGCCACAAGGCCACGCAAGTGCTGGTCGGCCGCAGCGCCCGACTCTCCGCCGGAGATTGCCTGACCGCGCTATCCACCTATTTCGGCCCGGCGTACCACATTACGGAAATGCGTGGCCAGATGGACGGTCAGCCGATCCATTCGATTCTGCTCAACTGCCATGTGCCCATCGACATGAACAGTTTCGAACTGCGCTATGGCGTATTGGTAAAGAAGGTTCCCGGCCTTTCCGACGAGCAGAATGAGGCGATTGCGCAAGCCTATGTGGAACAGGCGCGCAATGCCTTTTACGAGGATGTGGTGATCTGGGATTCCAAGATCCGCACCGACAATCCGCTTTTATGCGAGGGAGATGGGCCCATCTACCAGATGCGGGACTGGTATAGCCAGTTCTATGTAGACGCGGAGGAGGTACGGCCAGCCAGTGTCGGGCGCAAGGTGATCGAGATGAACATAGCGGGAATTGATGCGCCAAAGCTGCATCATGTATTTGAGGGGTAGGAAGAAGGGAGTGCTGCCGCCTCCGGTCCGGAGGCGGCAGCAGAGTTCTTGACGCCGGGCGTCGCACAGAGGCATGTTGCGTACGCCGATGACTTAAGATGCCGTTTCTAACCTTTCAGAAGGTACTGTCACGCTGCGGCGCATCGGCCGCAGGCGACATCCGAGCGCAGGCAGGTCAGCACTACAGTCGCTGCGAGCCTATGAAGGCCTCTCTCGGGATTCTCCTTTGCAGCGACTGGTGTGGAGCGGCGCACGACTCTATGCAGAGTCTTTGGCGCCGCGCTCACGTTGCCGCTACTTCCCGTCTCCGACGTTCACCCGCTTCGTGGAGAAGATGCCGCCGATCAGCAGATCCCCATCCTCGAGCAATGCGGTAATGCCGCCCCAGGCGTTCCATTTGCGGCTGTCGTCCGGGAACGGCCAGCGGGCCTTGATGGCGCCGGTATCCCAGTCAAGGCCTACATACTCGTAGTTGCCGTTTTCCTTGTTGGCGAGGTAGATCATGTTGCTCTTGGCGGAAATGACAGGGACCATCACATCCGTATTGTCGATTTCCTTGTTGACCCAGGCCTTCTCGAATGACTTCGTCCGAGTGTTCCAGTTGAACTTGGCTACCCCACGCGGGGCGGGCCGGGTCAGGCCGGGCGTTATCGCGTTGCCCCATATATCTGGCGCGGGCTTCGGGTAGGAGTTATTCAGCAGGGCGACGCCATAGCCCAGCACCTCCGGCGACGGCTCGACCGTGGCCTTGGATATTTCCAGTGGAATCTGATCAGCGATGCGTGCGGACTTGGTGCCCGGCTTCTGCTTGAATCCGGGCGGAATCCGGTCGCGCCAGAAGGCCACGAGGTTGGCTCCCTTTTCATCACCGTCGGCAATCACAACCAGCTTGTCGGGGTCGTTGCCGAAGCCCATCAGCGTCGGCGTGGTGCCGGATCCGCCAGAAGTCGTCAGAGCGCCGGCAGCGACGGCCTGCGCCCTGCTCATGGTGTTGTAGTCGGACTGCCAGCCACCATCGGCTTCATCATAGGACAGCTTGTTGCCAGTCCAGACGATCTTCAGCATGCGCTTGGAGGTGACCACATAGATGCCGCTATTCTCGTCGATGCAGATGCTGTTTTCGATCGCCTCGCCCGGCAGCAGCATCGTGCTCTTGAGATTGAGGTCGCGGTCCAGCAGGAGCACTGCGCCATGCGCCGCGGCAACGACATCGCCAGCATAGGTCATGCCCATGCCGATGATGGCAGATTTGCGCATGTCCTCAGGCAATGCCTCCGAGAAGTCCCGGAATTTGACGACGCGCAGTGGCTTCTTCGGATCATTGTCGTCGGTGGACTTGAGGATCTTCAGGCCACCAAAGGCCGCATAGTGAACGCCATCCTTGTCAATCATGTTGTAGGCGCCGTTGGCCAGCGACTGGCGCTTGAAGCCCAGTTCCTCCATCTTCCCCGACAGTGCCAGCAGCTTGGCGTCATCATTCGCGCGCCGAGCGGCATCGACTTCCTCCAGTGCCGCCCGGATCTTCTCGCGATTGGCATTCGTGGCCAGTTTCTCCATTCCAGGGTAGGGCAGGAGTGAGACCAGGTCATAGGCCTCACCGGTCGCGTCGATCTTGCTGATGCCCTCGACGCCGGCAGCGAAGATGATCGTCTTGTCGCCGATCTTCTTCACTGTGGGATTCGAGGTAAAGACGGTTGGAACGGACTTCACATCATCTGTCGACAGCCTGCGGCCCTTGGTTGGGCCGGCATGCGGGACGGAATCGGTCGCGGCCGGATTGTCGTGCGAAATGGGATAGACGCTGTCGGTCAGCCAGGGGTTGCGGCCCGGGAAGGTGGCGTTCTCTTGCTGGGCGGCTTGCGCGCACGTAAGGCTTGCTGTCGCAAGCGCGACCGCGGTCGACGCGAAGAGCAATGCTCTCATTGGGTAACTCCGTGGATAAGTATGGCTGTGATTGTGAGGTGAGGCTGACGAATTGAGGTTGTTCGGCGGAGCCATTCAATCGGCGGAATGCACGATGCGCTCACGCGGGCGTGCCGCCCGGCGGCTTGCTGTGGCCAACAACGCTAATGTGAAGGTGGCGGGGACATCTGGGCGCAGCATCTTGCCGGCATTGCGGCACGGATCTGACCAGGCCCGTCGGCATGGAACGTACACTATGGGACGCTGCGGCGATTCAGGAGGGCAACCGCGGCAACCCCAATGCTCTGCCGGCAGGTGTCGTCGCAAGACGCCTGCATGATAGCCGCGCCATTGGTTTCTGTGCCGGCCAGGTGTCCGTCGTGTCTGATCGCGCTCTCCGGATCAAAGCCAGGCCGGGCAGACGGCAGGCCCTCAGCAAACGCAAGACCCAGGGCCACGGCCGCACCGGCCCCAAACAGACTACCCGCCCGCAACCATGCTCTCATCGCTGTCTCCTCTTGCTACTGCCCACCACGGGCAGATGCCGATTCCTGTTGTACCGTTAGGGCCGGTCTCTTGATCGAAGCATATTTGTGGAATCTGGCGTCAGCATCGTCCAATCGGACTACACACATATGTGCGTCATAGGTGGCTTTGAGGAGGCTCTGCAAAGCCGTTCAGCCAACCGCGGCTCGGAAGTGTTTTTTTGTGGCAGCAAGAGGAGGGTTAGCCCGGATTGCGTATAGATCCCGCGGGGGTAAACGTTCCAGCTTCCCTCTGGTCGTTAAGCTCTGGGCAACGTCGGACTTCACGGTTTCCAGCCCGTCTCAATCTGCTTATGGGCGGGGATTGCCTCCGCCGATTTTCTCTGCCGCGATCTGATTCGCGGCGATGTAGCCAAAGGTCATCGCCGGCCCGATAGTCGAACCTGGTCCGGGATAGGTTTTTCCCATGACCGCGGCCGAGGTATTCCCGATCGCATAGCATCCCTCGATTACGCTGCCATCGGGACGGAGGACGCGGGCGCAGGCGTCAGTGCTCAATCCGCCCTTGGTGCCGATCTCGCCGGGATCGATCCGCAGCGCGTAGAAAGGGGCGCGGTCGATTGGGCCCAGGCACGGGTTCGGCTTGGAGGAGATGTCGCCATAGTAGCGGTCGAAGATATTGCTTCCCTTGCCGAATTCGAGGTCGGTACCATCTGACGCATAGGCGTTCATTTGCGCGACAGTCGTGGCAAGGCCGCGTGGATCGACGCCGATTTTTGTGGCCAGTTCGGCCAGCGTTCCGGCGCGATAGATGACATGGTCCAGCCAGCCATGCGGAATCCGGGAGTCAGGCTGTATGCTGCCGGGAAGCAGCACGCCGCACGGATAGCGTTTTCTATACTCTGCATCGAACACGAGCCATGCCGGCACATTCGCATTTGTTTGCGCGTGGTCGGCATACATGGCGTGGATGATGTCCGGGTACGGCGCTGCTTCGTTGACGAAGCGTCGACCGAGCCGATTGACCAGCACGCATCGCGGCAATGAGCGCTCCACGAAAAGCCCGCGTTGTTTTTCCTCCCCGGGAACCCGTACCRTCGGCACACCCCATGTGTATCCCATCAGCGAAACGTTCGCGCCGAGCTTGAGACCAGCCCGAATTCCATCTCCGGTATTGATGGGCGGGGCGGCTGTCCATTCGGCTTGCGTGGGCTTCGGCAGGTATTGGTCGCGCATTTCCTGGCTGGATTCGAAGCCTCCGCAGGCGAGCACCACCGCGCATCGCGCGCGTACGTTGTACTCGCGTCCCCGTCGCTCCACCGCCACGCCGGTCACGCGGGCATCGTGCGCGTGGAGCGTGCGCATCGGGGTGTCGAGCGGCCGAGCCAGCCGGACTCCTTCGCTACGATGGTGTGGGCTTCGATCTGCGTCAGCGAAATGCGCCCGCCGACCAGGGTGGCGGGCGATGGGGCGCGGAGTTCGTCAAATGCATCGCCGAGCCGGCGCGCGTCGAATGCCGCTGGCTCCATGGTGCGGTAACCCGGTTTTCCTCCCGTGCGGTCCGGATAGTAGTCGGGATAGCGGGGCACCGCGTGGAAATGCGTCTGCGCCTGCGTGGCGAGATATTGGACCATCTCCGGCCCGTTTTTGAGATAGGCATTGATTCTGTTCAGATCGAAATCTTCCCCTATGACATCCCGGAGATACGCCACCGCTTCCTCATAGGAGTCGTTGCCGCCTAGAGATTGGATCTGACCATTGCAAGGGATCCAGATTCCGCCGCCGGAAATAGCCGTCGTGCCCCCATAGTGCGGGCTTTTCTCGACGAGGAGCACGGTCAAGCCGAGATCGTATGCGCGCAGCGCGGCCGTCATCGCGCCTGCCCCGGAACCGACGACGACCACGTCGTACGATGTATTCCAATTCACGGCCGGATTGCTGTTGTTCATTGGCTTGCCTCCAACGTTAAGTGTTTTCCAGGCGACCTGTACCAGTCAGTGGTTAGGCGGGCCGAAGTACGCCGGTTCAGAGGTCAACAAGTTGCCCGTTTCCGAGCGCGGCAAAGCGCATCGGGTGCGGCCACTATGGCACATAAATACATAAATGAGTCAAAACAATGGCACAAAAAATATTCTTTGTGCAATACTGGGTGAAGGCGCCACGGCAATGCCGGGATCACACTGCGATCAAGAGCGCATCACTCCGCAAGAGGCAAGGTTCCGAATGAATAGACAACTTCGCTGGGGAGACGCCAGCCGAATAGACAGTCCCGAGCAAGGGCGCGTCCTGATTCTGAGGTCCACGCTCGACTGCATGGCCGAGATGGGTATCGAGGGTTTCACCGTGGATGATGTGGCCAAGCGCGCCAACATTTCACGCAGAACCCTTTACCGCTACTACAGCACCCGGAATGATCTGATCCAAGCCGCGATTGACGCGGAAAACGGCGTCTTTTTCGAGGAGATGCAGCGTAGCTTGTCGGGCTACGAGGGGGATTTCGAGGGGTATCTCGAAGAGTGCGTGTGTTTCGCCGTGAAGTACCGGCAACGCCTCGCCGGGCTTCGTCAGGACTACCTGGCCAGAAGCGTTACGGCGGAGGTGTTTCCCTACATCCTCGAGAACATCAAGCCCATGTGGCACAAGGTGCTGGCTGACCGCTACCGCGATTACGTAGAGAAGTCAGGCGCGACGCCCGCTTCGCTGGACGACATCATTGCGCTGGCTAGCCGCATCGGGCTTGCCTATAGCCTGGTTCCTGCGGACGAGGGTGCGATTCGCCGGCAGATGCGGATTCTCCGTGGCGTCCGGCATGGCACGTCTGCGTGATCTTGCGTGGCATTCCGCCGCGCATGACAGATCCGCATATGAACGAATGACACTCCCCAAAATCGGATGATCGATGCGGAGAGACAAATGACACGCCTTGCGCCGCCGTGCCGCCGGCATTTCTATCAAGACGCAATCACAGGAGCCAGTCAATGAGCCGCACATCGTATCGCCACCTGCTTGCACCCGGCCGAATCGGCACGATGACACTACGCAACCGCATCGTCGTCACCGCGATGGGTGCGAGCCTTGCGGAGCCAGATGGCCAATGCGGTGAGCGCATCGTCCGCTATCACGAATCGCAGGCCAAAGGGGGGGCGGGCCTGATCATCACCGGCGTTGCCGGCGTGGCTTGGCCGACCGGTGCCAATCAGGTGAACCAGATCGCCATTTCGGACGATCGCTTTCTTCCCGGCCTGACCGCGCTGACCGAAGCCGTCCACGCGCACGGCGCAAAGATCGCCGCGCAACTTCACCATGGAGGATTGGTCGGCGTGGAGGATATGCTTGCGGGGCGGCCGGTGTGGGCGCCCTCCCTGCCTGAACCTCCCACTGGCGATTTCACCGAGGCGTTCTTGCTCGAAGAGTTGGCCGAGGCGCCGTTCGGCCGCATCACCGGCGTGACGATTCAGGTCATGACGAAGGCCGACATCGACACGCTGATCGCGCAATTTGCCGCGGCTGCGAGCCGGGCGCGGCGGGCCGGCTTTGACGGCGTCGAGATCCATGGCGGGCACGGCTATCTCCTGTCGTCGTTCGTCTCGCCCACGACGAACCGGCGTACCGATGAATATGGAGGCCCGCTGGAAAATCGCGTCCGTCTCCTGGTCGAGGTGATTCGGGCCGTGCGTACGGCGGTTGGTCCCGATTTTCCTGTGTGGTGCAAACTCGACTCGCGCGAGGAAGGCATTCCGGGCGGCATCACGATTGACGAGGCGGTGCGCACCGCGCAGATCGTCGAGGAGGAGGGGGCCAACGCGATCACCGTGAGCGCCTATCATGACGCGGGCAAGCCAAAGTTGCATTCGGCATCGCATACCCCGCATGAGCCCGGGCTCAATCTTCCGTTTGCGGCGCGGATCAAGGCCGCGGTCAGCATTCCGATCATCGCATCGGGCCGGATCGAGCCCGCGCTCGGCGACGAAAGGATTGCCGATGGCTCGATCGATTTCGTCTCAATGGGGAGGAAGTTGCTAGCCGACCCGTATCTGCCGCGAAAGCTCACCGAAGGGCGGCCCAATGACGTGCTGCCCTGCATCTATTGCTACACATGCATTAGCGCAATCTACGTTGGCAAGCCGCTGCGCTGCGCGGTCAACCCCGAAATCGGTTTCGAGTATTTGCATCGTCAATTACCGAAGAGTGGCAAGCGAGTCGTGGTTATCGGCGGAGGCCCCGGTGGCATGGAGTCGGCGCGCCGGCTACGGGCGGACGGGCATCAAGTAACGTTGCTGGAGCAGGCCAACCAACTGGGCGGCACGCTGCGCATTGCCGCGCTCGCCTATGAGGCCAACGAGCCACTGCTCGACTGGCTCAGGCACCAGGTTGAATCGTCACAAATCGACGTGCGCCTGCGCACACGAGCGACGCCCGAGCTGCTGCGCACGCTATCCCCGGACGTCGTTGTCGTTGCAACCGGCGCGGTGCGCGGATTGCCGCCGATACCAGGAAACGACCTGCCGCACGTCATGAGCGGGGACGACATGCGCCGCCTGATGCTCGGTGAAGGCTCACAGGAACTGGCGCGCAAGGTCGGGTGGGCGACACGCATGGCATCAAAAATCGGTGCGGCGAGCGGCCTGACCTCGAATCTCGATTTCGTTCGCCAGGCGACCCGGCAATGGATGCCGTTGGGCAAGCACRTCGTGATCATCGGTGGCGAACTGGTCGGTCTCGAACTGGCCGAGTTCCTGTCCGAGCGCGGACGATTGGTGACAGTCGTCGATGAGGCGCCGCGGTTCGGCGCGGGACTGACGATAGTCCGCCGGATGCGGCTGCTTGCGGAGCTTAAGGAGCACGGCCTTGGTCTCTTTCCGGGGGCCTCGGACATCCGGATCGAACCTGACAGGGTTTGCTTCACCGACCAGGCAGGCAATGCGCAGGCGGTCGATGCGAATAGCGTCATCGTGGCCAAAGGTGCGGCAGGTGACTTGACGCTTGCCAGGCAGTTGGAGACCGAAGGCTTTAAGGTCCATGAAGTTGGCGATTGCACCGGCATCGGCTATATCGAAGGTGCTATGCGCGGTGCGGCGAGAGCGGCGAAGGAAATCTCGCAAATATGACTCCCCGCCTCAGGGAGGTGCCCCGGCCGGGCGCGGTTTCCCGGCGACCAGCCAGTGGATCGGCCGGTCGYCGGCGTTGCCGCCCTTGAATGCTGGATGCTGATTTACCGAGACGGACCCGACGCACCCACCGGTCGGCGACGCTGAGGGGCTTACCACCCTCCCGCACGGAGGTCCATCATGAATATCGCCATTCGCGGGATTCCCCTTAGTCCGCTCAGACGAAGCGGCTTGCCGGACCGGTGACTAACATCCAGTCAGAAGCCAAAAAAACGGTCGGGAGACAGCGATGAAGCGGACTCGGTGGTTGTGGGCGACGGGACTGGTCGCCGCGGGTGTGGTGGCCGGAGTGTTGCTGACCCTGGCAACGGGCGCCGCCACCGCGCTTGCCGGCCACGGTGGCGACGACGATGCCGGCACCGGCATCGTCGTTTCCGCCAACGCGGCGCGAGAGTGGCCTGTCTGCGACGATGATTGCCTGCGTAGCCGCGGCGCGGCGGTGCTGATGGAGCTCAGCCAGCGGCCGTTACGCTGACGCCGTCTGGTTTGTCTCGATTCTCTCCTTTCCGCCTTCGCCTTTTTCTTTGGTTCATCCGACTTTCGTGTGGGTCGATTCATTGCTGGGCTAATTCCAGCACTGCCGTAGCTCCCCCTCACCCGCGCATGGCGGGTGAGGTTGGGGGAGTGGGCAGGCCTGCGCAAGAGTGAGGCGCATCGCGTTGAGCGAGCGCTCGCCATCTCCCCGGGCTTGCTCTCCCATTTCATGGGAGAGGGGAGCAACCCAGCGTTTTACTTCTGGCCACTCGCACCCACATGCAGTACCCACGCGAACGTCCGAAGCCCTTCTTCTTTTTCCTCTTTTCACACACAGAACGAACACCATGACTACTACTATCATCACCGGCTCGGCCTCCGGCATGGGCGCGGCCGTACGCCGGCGCCTGCTGGCCGACGGCGAAAGGGTCATCGGCATCGACCTGCGCGATGCCGAGATCCACGCCGACCTCTCCACCCGGCACGGCCGGGAGGCCGCTATCGATGGCGCGCTGTCGCAGTCCGGCGGCAGGATCGACAAGCTGATCTGTTGCGCTGGTTTGGGCCCGCATGTCGATCCTGCGACGCTGGTTGCTTCGGTCAACTACTTCGGCGTGGTAACCCTGCTGGACGGCTTGTTCGAGGCATTGCGGCAAGGCAAGGCGCCGTGCGCCGTGGTGGTGTCGTCCAATTCGGCCACGCTGCAGTCCTGGGCAGGCAGCCCGCTGCGCGACGCCTACCTGGCGGGCGATGAGGACGGCGTGCACGCCCTGGTGCGCGCGGCGCAGGAGGCGGGTGGTGAGCAGGCCGCCCAGGCGGGCTATCTGGCGTATGCAAGCGCGAAGAACGCCGTCGCGGCAGCGGCACGGCAACGTGCCGCCAGCTGGGGGCGGGCCGGGGTGCGCCTGAATGTGGTGGCGCCCGGCGCGGTGGAAACGCCTATGCTGCAGGCTGGCCTGCGGGATCCGCGCTATGGCGATGCCATCCGCGACTTTCTGCCTCCCCTTGGGCGGCGCGCGCAGCCCGATGAGGTAGCCGCGCTGATCGCGTTCCTGTGCCGCCCCGAGGCAGCATATCTGCACGGCAATGTCGTTTTCATCGACGGTGGCGTCGACGCTGCGCAAAGGCCGCTGGCGTTCTGATCCGCACGGTCGCGCCGGGCCGGCATCCAAATTGTGGGGGGCGGCCCGGCCGGATTTCGGAAAAGTCAGTCGAGTTGGCGGGTGGCACAGCTTATCCGCGGCGTGATGACGGCGCACTCGGCAAGCCGAAGTCAATCATCGCACTGCAGACAACAAAAATTCCACCGCCTTGTCATGGGCCTCCGGCGCGCCGGCACAATTTATCTTGTCATCCCCGCCTTGCTTTTCACTGTAGCGCTGAATGGTAGCGTGCAGGTAGGGCCCGCTGCGCCCGCATTCGCAAGGGGCATCCCAGCCGCTCAAGGTAACTTCGTCGCCGGTGATCAAGCCTCCCCAGTAGGAATCGGGCAGCAGATCCACAAAGGCGAATCGGCCCGTGTGAGTACCTTCTCGCGGAAACGGATGGCCGTTCTCGGGGTCGAGGACAAAAGGTACCAACACCGGTGGCACATGAAAGTGCCCTTGGCTGCAGCGAGGAAGGCTTACCATCAGCTCGCTCATGCCGTAGAACTCGAATACCCGGTCGAAGCCCAGAAATTCGAATATTCTCTCGCGATAGTTGTCCGCCAGCGCGCGCCCTTTGTTGCCGCCGCCACTCATCAGCACGCTGCCGGCGCCAAAGGCGTTGCGCGTACCATTGGCCAGAGCTTCCTCGGCCCATTCGTACAGGATTGGCCATACCGCGAACAGGCAAATATCCTGCTTCCCGAATCGCTGGACTGCCGTTTCCAGGAACCGCTTCATCTGTTCCGGGCGCTGCCGTTCCCGTGCGGCGAACTCCTCACGGCGGGACAGCAGCGCTGGCGATATCTCCAGCGTACCCTGTTCGCCCCGCGCTTCGGCGGCACGCAAGCGACCTGCCAGGGAGGCGATATCAGCACTGAAATAATCATCCGGATAGAGAAACAGCGCATTCTCATCGCCTCCAGCCCACCGCCTGACCATCTCTTCCACGCCCCGGTACGTTGCGCCGGCGCCGAAGCGGTAGCCCGGTTGCACCATTGGCATTCGTGCGCGCAGCAGGTCTGGCCCGCTGCCGGCGCCGTGCCAGTCACGCACGCAGTGCGCGGTGAGCGTATTCGATATTGCCCACTCTCTCGCAGTGCGCGGCATGAACGATAGCTTGCCGCTCGTGCCAAACGTATGCAGTATCCGCAATTCGCTGGCGTCATCAAGCCGTTTCACCCATGCATCAATGGTATTGATGTCTTGGGTATCCAGTTTGCTGAGATCCTGTCTTGTCAATCCGTTCAGCCAACGCGTCAGGCGATCGAACTGACCCCGCTCCAGTAGCGACAGCGGGTAGGATTTGTAGGTTGTGTGGGGAAAGAGCAGGGGCACTACATCATTCAACCGTTCGATCTTCTCTATGCCCTGTTCGTCCGCCAGCCTTCTGAGCACTGGTATCTCATCGCGCATGGTGTCAAACCTCCGCTGCACGCCACGCAGGTGAACCTGTTCGAGTTGTTCTCGCGACAGGCGAAATCCTTCGTCGTAGCGAGCGTTGACATAGCTCGATGCGTCATCGAGTAACTGTTCATGGATACGGGACATCGAACTGCTCCTTGAAGATCACGATCAATGCGACGCGCCTGCGGCCAGCGCTTCCAGGGCGTTGCCATCCGAGGTTTGCTCCACAATCCACTTGCACATCCGCCGTACCGGCTCGATGCCGTCCTGTGGAATTGCCGCATCCTCGAAAAGCGCCGCGGCGCCGAGCGAAACGAGACGTTGTCCACCTTGGTACGCGAGCCGGTCGCGCAGGCTATCCTTAAGCGATTCCGGGTAGAGGCCGATCGTCTGGGTATAGGCGCTGACGGACATCACTGCGGTATCCATGGAATCGATCGGCACGATATTGGCGACCCGGCAGGCGAGCTGCCGGGCGAAATCCACAGGGGTGTCGTTTTGCGAAACAAGGATTGCGCCCTCATTGGATCTACCCCCGTACACCCGGTATTCGTCACCGGCAAGCCGCAGCCCGTCGATTTCATCCTTGAGCTCGCGACTGAAGGATTTGTGAGGTGTACTCAATGTGGTCGGCAGCTTCTGCAAGGCATCGAAGGTCAGCTTGCCCAATTGATTGGCATGTTCAAGACCGGCCTCGTCAGTGCCGCACGCCACATAGACAACCCTCGCGTTTACGCAGCCTTCCTGGTTCATCACGCCGATGTCGAGTGCGAGCCTGCGTGCGACCGAGCGCATGGTATCTGCATCTGCAAAGGCTTCCGGGCCAATGRTGGTGGCGCTGTGTTTCGGGTCAAGGGTGATCAGATCCAAGCCTGGCTGCAAGTATTGGGTGATGTGCCGGATGCTGGCGAAGCCACCCCAGGCGACGACCTTTTCCACCAGGCGCGGGTCATAGATATGTCTTTCGATGGACTCGTCGCCACCTTTCCAATACACCACGCTCAGGTGCCTTGTCAGAGGGTGGTCAGGGTCCAGTTCGAGCATGGTGCGGGCGATGGCTGTAGCGGTAAGCGGGTCGTTCGAGGGCGTCTTGATGATGGCATCCGAGCGTGTAAAGGCGTTGCGGATAACCGTACCAACGCCCACCATCGGCACATTTCCTGCAATGACATGGACGCAGCGAGCACCGAAGGCGCGAATGCGGCTGGGTTTTCCCGTATGCACACGGGAGGGCTGCTCGACCCATTTTTCAAGATAGTCAATGCCTACCAGGCGTTCCGCCGTTTCGCGCACAACGGCGGGCGAGAACATCTCCGGTATTGCCTCATAGAGATGCCGCAGAATGGAATCGGAAATTCCCGATGTCTGGCAGGAGAGATCGTAGGCGGCCTGCAGGTGAGGGTTTTCCGAAAGGACCAGTTTCTTTCCCACTTGCGCCAGGAAGTCCACGATATCGTCGAAGGTCAACGCATAGAGGTCCGCCATCTTCGATGGCGCGTTTAGTGTGAGCCTGTCCAGATAATTCTTTAGATTCGGCGTGGAGAATGCGATATTTCCGCCGCGCCCGCCAAATTCCAGTGTGCAGTTGTCAATCAGTTCACCGCGGATAATGAATGGTATCTGTAGTGGGGATCGCATGGGCAACTCTCCTGCCGTCGAGGCATTAGGAAGAAAGGAGAATAACTACTGGTATAGCGGGTGGGGCAATGCGGACGCTCGTGGGGCGCAAGACGCTGCCTCGACAATGGCTTGCGCGTCGTTGCGTGGTTCGCCTCCGCCATTGCCCGTCCAGGAGGGCAGGCGTCTTCGCATGCGTCCACGGAACGGTGGCGGGCCTCGCCTTACCCATGACGGGGTCGGCGAGACCGGGGTGGCGGGGATGCTCAGCGCAGACGGATATCCACTCGCTCGATGACGCCGCTAAACGGATAACCCGCGGTGTAATGTCCGGCCGGTGAGCCGGTATCCATGCCAACGTCAAAGGTCTCGTCAGCGGAGAAGAAGCCTGGCGTGGTGACCGGCAGATGGCCACTGCCTATCGCCTTGCCGTTCACCTGAAGCGTGCCGGTGCCGCCCTTGGCATAACCTGTTCCCTCGTAGGCGAAGTCAAACTGCAACACGTTCCTGCCCGGTTGTAGCGGCTTGCTGCCCGTAATCTCCATGCGCGCCGCATTGAACACTTTCTGCACGTAGACCGGCTTGCCCTCATCGTCAAGGTAAAGGGACCAGCCCGCGGTAGTGCCACCCATGGTGGCAATGACACCATGGGCGCCGCCCTTGGGAATATCCACCGTAGCCACGATGCTGTACGAGCGGTTCTTGATCGCTGGCGCTTCAGCCTCGGGGATGGCCACCGCTCCCGCGAAGTAGCTGAACTCTGTGCGCTTGCCAGTCAGGTTGGGGAGAGGCGTGCGGGAGCAGGCCGTGTCCTGCATTGGCAATACTTGATTCTTTGCCGCCTCCGCCAGGAACAGCGCCTGCATCTCCTTGAGTTTCTCCGGCAATTTGGCTGCCAGATCGGTGGACTGGCTGAAGTCCTCATTCAGGTTGAAGAGGGCCCAGGTGTYGTCGGCGAGCCGTTTTCCCTGGCATATGCTTGCCCAGGGGTCTCGGTCCTTGTGCCGGGCCGAGGCCAACCAGCCTTCGTGATAGATCGAACGGTTGCCGAAAACTTCGAAGTACTGCGTGGTGTGCTTCTCCGGTGCGTCCTTGTCAGCGAAGCTATAGATCAGGCTTGTCCCGTCCATCGGACGTTGCTTTACGCCGTTGACATCTGCGGGGGCTTTCAGTCCCGCCGCCTCTAGGATGGTTGGCGCCAGATCGTTCACATGAGAGAACTGCCTGCGCAGACCACCATGATCCCGGATTCGTGCAGGCCAGGAAACCACCATGCCGTTGCGAATTCCGCCCAGGTGCGAAGCAACCGTCTTGGCCCATGGCAGGGGAGAACTCATGGCCCAGGCCCAGCCGGCTGGATACTGCACATAGCTGTTCGGGCCGCCCAGGCTGTCCAGGCGTTTCACCAGATCGGCAGCCGGTTTCTCAGGCATGCCTTGCAAATTGCCCATGTAGCTATCCGCGCCGTGGATGCCGCCTTCAAGGCTGCCCCCGTTGTCGCCCATCACGTAGATAAACAGTGTGTTGTCAAATTGGCCGCTCTCCTTCAATGATTGCACCAGGCGGCCAATTTGCGCGTCGGTATGCGCGAGGAACCCCGCGTAGATTTCCATTAACCGTGCGGCAACCCGTTTCTGGTCTGTACTAAGGCTGTCCCAGGCGGGGAGTTCATCCGGCCGCGGTGTCAGCTTTGTATCCTGAGGCACGACGCCAAGGGATTTTTGTCGGGCCAGGATTTCTAGCCGCATATCGTCCCAGCCCTTGTCAAACCTGCCACGGTACTTCTCGATCCATGCCTTGGGTGCCTGGAGCGGAGCGTGGGTGCCGCCCGGGGCGAAGTACACGAAGAACGGCTTGTCAGGTGCGATCGAGTGTTGCGCGCGCATCCARTTGACGGCGCGTGTCGACAGATCTTCGTTCAGGGTGTAGTCCTTCGAGGCCGTCTTTAGCACTGGCGTGGTGCCATCGTATAGCGAAGGATTGAACTGATCGGTTTCGGCGCCGATAAACCCATAGAATTTTTCAAAGCCCTGGCCGGTCGGCCAGCGGTCAAAAGGACCGATCTGCGACGCTTCCCAATCCGGTGTCAGATGCCACTTGCCAAAGGCCGCAGTGCTATAGCCCTGTTGACGCAACAGTTCGGCAATTGTGGCGGAGTCCTTTTGCAGCATCCCCCGGTAACCCGGATAACTGCTTGGCGAGTTCAGCACTGCGCCGACACCTGCTGCGTGTGGATTGCGGCCTGTGAGTAGCGAGGCGCGTGTCGGCGAACACACTGCAGTGGTATGAAACCGGTTATACCGCAAGCCCGCACTGGCCAGGCCATCCATCGCAGGTGTCGTGACCGGTCCGCCGAAGGTGCCGGCCGCACCGAAACCTACATCGTCCAGCAAGACCACTACCACATTTGGCGCACCGACCGGCGCGCGCAGCAGCTGCACTACCGGCGGTGTATCGCCAGGCTGCACCTCGTTGCTGGCGGCCCAGCCGAAGCCGGTCGCGGCGCAACTCAGGGCCAGGCACAACGCCGTGGCCAAACGCTTGCGTAGTCTGTTCATGATGGTCTCTCGCGTCTCCTGTTGTTTTCGTTCTGACCGATGCTTATTGCGCTTTCGCGTGGGCGTGTGCCAGAATGTCTAAGCATTCGATTGAATCAAATGTTCGAATGGAATGTAGCAAGCGCCATGGATCGTCGTCAAGACAATATTTCACCGGCGACCGCTATCGGTTGCACGCTGCCCGGAGCCTGTCGTAGCCTTGCGCACAGGCGTCCTCGTTGCCAGGTTCATTCGATCACTCAAACCATCTTGACAGGAGACCTCAAATGAAATCGTTACTCGCGTCGCCCAATACAGCCGTGATCGTCACTGGTGGGGCTTCAGGGCTCGGGCTTGCCTCGGCGCGCGCACTAGCCGCCGTAGGTCGCGATGTCGCGCTGTGGGACATCCAGGCTGAGAAGGCGCAAAGCCGGGCAGCGGAGATTGCCAAGGAATTTGGCGTTGCGGCACTCGGCGTTGGCGTCGACCTGTGCGATCCCGGCGCGCTGCGGACTGCGCTGAGCGCAACCCGCGCGGCATTGCCCAGAATTGGTGGCTTGCTCCATGCTGCGGGTACGGTCGATACCGAGTCGCTCGAGGGCATCACTCCGGAAAAATGGGATGCTGGCATCAATGTCCACCTCCGCTCATTCGCACTCCTGGTGCAGGCGCTGTTGCCGGATCTCCGCGCCAATCCGGGCTCTGCGGTGGTCGGCATTGCGTCAATCAACGCTACCCTGGGCAATCATATCAACCCCATCTACAGCGCAGCGAAAGGCGGCATGTTGTCACTGATCCGGTCGCTGGCGGACGGCCTTGGGCGCGATAACATCCGTATCAACGCGATTTCCCCGGGCCAGATCCTGACGCCAATGCTCCAGCCCGCCGTGGACAGTTTGCCGGCAGGCACCTTCGAGCGCCGTATTCTCCTCGGCCGACTGGGTCAACCGGAGGAAATTGGCCGTGTTGCGCGCTTCCTTTTGTCGGACGAGGCGAGTTACATTACTGCCGCGGAGATTGTTGTTGATGGCGGCAACATCTCATCGCAGCGTATGTGAGTCGGCAGTAGTGCCGAACGCATAGCCGGGCGCGACAGGGCATTGAGCCGCATTGCTGCCCAATGCCCTGTCGCACTGTCTCAACGACCGCACGGAATATGGGGTTATTGGCGTCATTGGCCAATTGCCTCAGAGGGGGAGGCGGCACCCGTCCTATCTGTATTCGATGACATTACCCACTGTAAAAGGCGAGGCCCGGGAACGCATTCTGCTGGCGGCCGAAGAACTGATGGCCAAGTACGGCGTGGACGGCGTATCTGCGCGCAGCATCAACGCGGCGGCCGGCGTTAGCGCCGGTATTCTCCACTATCACTTCGGCGGCCTGGATAAGGTAGTGGACGCGCTGCTGGAGCGCCATATGATGCCGTTGATGGCGCAACGCCGTGCCATGTACGATTCCCTTCAGGCGCAGCCACAGGTCACGCTCCGCGCCGTCGTGGAAATACTTGTCATCCCGCTTGCCAGGAAGATCATTGAAGAAGGCAGCGCGGGTGCGCGCTATGTTCAATTCCTGGCGCGCCTCCATACGGACCGCAACCCGAAGATCGCCCGGATATTCGAGCAGTCGTTTGGGGAGAATTCCTCCGCCTTGATTGCAATGCTTCAGCGCATCCTGCCCGAAATTCCTATGCGAGTGCTCGGGCTGCGGCTGATCGTCTGTTCCCATGCGATGCTCCAGAGTCTCGCCGACATATCCGCTCGTCCCCAATTGCCGATAGCTCCGGGGAACGCTTCGCGGGAACAGGTACTGTGGGACCACGTGGAGATTCTGATCGAGTTTCTTTGTGGCGGGATGGCGGCTCCAACCAACTTGCACAGTCGATTCGGCGACTGCGAGACATAGAACGGGCGAACTGTTCGATAGCCTGTCGGCGGCGCAAGGATTGTGGGTTCGGCGACTAGGGAAATGGCGTAGCCAACGCAGGGCATCCTGCCTTACGAGTTAAGGCGGCACGCAGGGTTCCGTCCGACATGGCAGGCAACGGCGGCGGCGGCCAAATACGGTAGTACCGTATGCGAGCGTGCCGCCGGCAAGGGCGTGCGTTTCAGACTGGTCAGCCTAATGGCAGGCCGCGCGAGCGTGCCAAGGTCATTGCGGTGTCTTCAATCATGTCTTCCTGACCTCCGACCAGCCGTTGACGCCCCAGCTCGACCAGGATCTCGCGCGCCGGAATGCCGTACTTGGCCTGGGCGCGCTTGGCGAACAGCAGGAAGGACGAGTACACGCCGGCGTAGCCCAGCGTAAGCGCATCGCGGTCGATGCGGATCGGCTGGTCCATGATGGGTACCACCAGGTCTTCGGCGACGTCGGCGATGCGGAACACGTCCACGCCGGTCTCGATGCCCATGCGCTCGCAGACCGCCACGAAGACTTCCATCGGCGTATTGCCGGCGCCGGCGCCCAGCCCGGCGGCTGCCGCGTCGATGCGCGTGGCGCCGCAGGCCACGGCCGCCAGCGAGTTGGCAATCCCCATGGCCAGGTTGTGGTGGCCGTGGAAGCCCAGTTCGGTTTCCGGCTTGAGCGCCTGGCGCACGGCCGTCAGCTTGGCGGTGACGTCGTGCGGCAGCATATGCCCCGCCGAATCGGTAATGTAGAGGCAGTTTGCGCCATAGGACTCCATCAGCAGCGCCTGTTCCACCAGCGTCGCTTCCGGCGCCATGTGCGCCATCATCAGGAAGCCCACAGTGTCCATGCCGAGCTTGCGCGCCATGCCGATATGCTGCTCGGAGACATCGGCCTCGGTGCAGTGAGTGGCTACGCGGATGGTGTGCACGCCCAGTTCATGCGCCATGCGCAGGTGGTCGATGGTGCCGATGCCGGGCAGCAGCAGGGCGGAGACCTTGGCTTGCTTCAGTTCGCCCAGCACGGCTTGCAGGTATTCCTCGTCGCTATGCGCGGGAAAGCCGTAGTTGACCGAGGCGCCCCCCAGGCCGTCGCCATGGGTCACTTCGATCAGCGGCACGCCGGCGTCGTCCAGCCCGCGGGCGATCGTCTTCATCTGGTCGAGCGAGATCTGGTGGCGCTTCGGGTGCATGCCGTCGCGCAGGGTCATGTCGTGCACGGTAATGCGTTGGTTCATATCGGGCTCCTTATGCGGTAGTGGCCACGGCGGGCAGCGCGCCGCGCARCATGGCGGCGCCGATGCGCTCGGCGGTGCGCGCGGCGGCGGCGGTCATGATGTYGAGATTGCCGGCGTACTTGGGCAGGTAGTCGCCCAGGCCCTCGACTTCCATGAAGATGGAGACGCGCTTGCCGTCGAAGACAGGGCCGTTCTTGAGCGTGTAGCCGGGCACGTATTGCCGCACCTCGGCAATCATGTCGTGGACCGACGCCGTGATGGCTTCCACGTCCGGCTCGTCCTCGGTCAGGCAGTGGATGGTGTCGCGCATGATGAGCGGAGGCTCGGCCGGGTTGATGACGATGATGGCCTTGCCCTGCCGCGCGCCGCCCACCTGTTCGATGGCGCCTGCGGTGGTGCGGGTGAACTCGTCGATGTTCCGACGCGTGCCGGGCCCGACCGAGCGCGAGGAAACGGTGGCGACGATCTCACCATAGGCCACCGCCTGCACGCGCGACACGGCGTACACCATGGGAATGGTGGCCTGCCCGCCGCAGGTGACCATATTGACGTTCATCGCATTGCTGCCGAGATGTTCGTCCAGGTTGACCGGCGGCACGCAGAAGGGCCCGATGGCCGCCGGCGTGAGGTCGATCACGCGCACGCCGCGCGCGGTGAGCTGGTCGGAGTGCTGGCGGTGCACGTAGGCCGAGGTCGCATCGAAAGCGATGCGGATGTCGTCTGCGGCCAGGTGCGGCAGCAGGCCGTCGAGGCCCTGGTCGGTTGTCTTCAGGCCCAGTTCGCGGGCCCGGGCGAGGCCATCCGAATTCGGGTCGACGCCAACCATCCAGACGGGTTCCAGGACGGTGCTGCGGCGCAGCTTGTAAAGCAGGTCAGTGCCAATATTGCCGGGGCCGATCAGGGCGCACTTGATTTTTGCCATGGGGCTTCTTGCCTGGTTTGGAGTTGTGGGTGAGTTCAGACGAATTCGGTGCTGCACGTGCCGATCCCGTCGATGCGCAGTCGCAGGCGGTCTCCGGCAGCGACCGGAATCAGCGCCGCAAGGGAGCCGGAAAGAATGGTCTCGCCGGCAAGCAGTGGAATGCCGAGTTCGCCGAGCGTGTTGGCCAACCAGGCCACCGCCTCGGCGGGATGACCGAGGGCGGCGCTGCCCTGGCCTGTAGCGACAACGGCGCCGTTTTTTTCAAGCGCCATGGTGCAGGCGGCAAGGTCGAGGCCGGCCGGGCTCACGCGCTCCTCGCCAAGCACGTAGACCCCACAAGAGGCGTTGTCGGCCACCGTGTCCTGAATACGGATGCGCCAGTCGGTGATGCGTGAGTCTACGATCTCGAAGCAGGCCGAGACCGCCTCGGTGGCGGCCAGCACATCCGCGCGGGTCACACCGGGGCCGCGCAGGTCTCGTTTGAGGAAGAAGGCAATCTCGCCTTCGGCGCGTGGCTGGATCAGCGTGTTTGCGGCAATGGCCTTGCCGTCCGGGTATTCCATGCTGGCCAGCAGCATGCCGAAGTCGGGCTGGTGCACGTCCAGCATCTGCTGCACGGGCAAACTGGTAACGCCGATTTTCTTGCCGGTGACGCGGTCGCCTTGCGCCAGCCGCCGTGCAACGAAATGCTGCTGGATGTGATAGGCGTCGCGCACCGTGAGCGGGTGGCCACGTCCGCTCAATGGGGCGACTGGTACGCGGGCGGTCAGGGCTCGATGAAGGTCATCGCCGAATGCGGCGATCAGTTCGGGATCCATGGTCAGACTCGATGTCAGGCGGGGCAATGCGATGAAATTCGCCCCCTTGGCCTTTGCGGGAAGGGGGCGATTGAAGGCGTGCGGTCAGTGACCGGCACCTCGCGCCGCGTCGGGCGAGAAGTAGGTCTCGTTGAACTCGGGGCTGTTGTTGAGCACCGGCATCGGCCCCTCGTTGGTCAGGCGGTCGGCGAGATAGGCACCCGAAATCAAGTCATGATATGTGGTTGTGGTCGGGTAGAGGTTTCGTGCGTCATAGGCATAGACGGTTGCCGCCAGGTTGGTTCGCCACAGCTGGCCGCGCGCATCATAGTTGTCGGCGGCGAGAGCGGTCCAGCTGTCCTCGTCCAGGTAAAGCACCCGCTTGGCGTACTGATGCCGGAAGCCCTCCTTGAGGGTGGCTTCCAGGACCCATACGCGATGCATTTCATAGCGCATATAGTCCGGGTTGAGGTGGCCTTTGCCCAGGATGTCCTGGTACTTGGCCGGGCTCATCAGCTTGTAGTTGTTGTACGGCACATAGATTTGCTTCTTGCCGACAATCTTCCAGTTGTAGCGTTCACCCGAGCCGTTGAACAGGCGGTCGTCGTCGAGGGTGCGGATTCCGCCTGCGCCGGAGGGCTGATCGAAGCCAAATTCCGGGGCCTGCCGTACGCGCCGCGTACCGGGGTTGTACTGCCACGCGCGGCGGGTATCGGAGCCTTCCTTGTCATAAAATTCGTGGCCGACAGACAGCATGCCCCGGTCGCGCAGGGGCAGATCGGTCGCGGTGCGGAAAAAGCCCCTGGTGTCGCTCTTGAGGTCGAAGTTGGCGCCATTCCGCGGCGATAGGATCGAATAACGCACACGGCCCCAGGCAATGTTGCCGTCGCCGTATACGGCTGCCTGGTCGTAGGTGGCGGATTCGGTATTCATCGACGGGGAGTAGCGCAGGTTCCACATCAGTTCGAGGCCGCTCTTCGGGATCGGGAAGGGGACGATAGGGGGGGCGTCCTTCAATCCGTTACCGTCGGCCGTCATTCTGGTGCCGGGCGCGTAGGTGCGGATGTTCTTGTAGGTCGCATCGTTGTAGCGGAAGTCGCGATGGGTCGGATATACCGGCATCTTGAAGGTATCCGGATACTTCTTGAACAGTGCCTTCTCGCCGTCGGTCAAGTGATCGGCGTACTTATCCATGTTCTGCGCGGTGATCACCACGACCGGCTTTTCGCTGGCGTAAGGGTCGGGGTAGCGGTCTCCCCGCTTCCACTGCACTCCGGGGGGGGCGCCCAGCCATTTCCCGCCCCAGGCGGGGATCTGCCCGTCCTTGCTGGCGGCGCGCTCGGCGCCCATCGGGGTCAGGTCGCCATCGAGTTGCTTGAGTTCGTCCGGCGTCACCGAGGCGTACGAGGCTGCCGCCAGCAGCATGCTGCTGGCCAGCAACGTGCTACGGATCAAAAGATTTTTATGCTGTCGCATCACAGTCTCACTCCTTTAGATAAATCTGGCAATTGCGCGTGATATCGCTGCCAGGTCAAAACGAATACTTCGCATTGAATGCCACATAGTCGCGGTCGGCCAACGGTCGATTAACAATGTTCGCCTTGCCCAGGAACATCGCGTAAGTCAGGTTCAGTTCGAGGTTGTTCAAATATCTGAAAGTCACGCCGACGCTCGCGCGGCGGTCACCATATCCGGTCAGTGAACCGAAGCCGCCGGCCACTGCCGACTTTCCGCTGAATTCGTGCGCATACGTCAGCGGCACCGTCATGTCCCAGCCGTTAAAGATGTTGAGATAGGAGAGCGACCAGCCAAGCTGCAGGGCCGCCGAGTTCCTGGTGTTGGTGAGTGTGCTGAAGCCATTGACCGGCGTGACGCTGAGCACATGCAGGTAGGCGATTTCGCCCACCAGGCTCTGGGAGCTGGCGAGGAATGTCGGTCCGATGGAGTAAATGGCCGACATCTGGCCCTGGACGGCCTTGCCCGGTGTTGCGGTGGCGGCACCGTTGACATTCACCAGGATTGGCACGCCGTCTTTGTAGCTGACTTCGCCCGCCACGTTGGCGCCGAGAAATTGCGTTGAGAAGCTCGCGCCGGTCAGATTGATGCCGCTGAAGAACTTCTGCTGGTACTGCAGCGTCGGGAACAGGGTTGTCACGACATTCGGATTTTTGTCGTGGTAGCGCAATTGGTACAAGCCAAACTCGGCGTCGAACGCGCGAAAGCGAGTACCTACGCCCCACTGGCCGGAGTTTGGTGGGTTGATATCCGAACCGCGCGGGATGTGTCTGCCACCGGGGCCGATGATGAATTCGGCACCCGGCCCAACGACGTCGGAGGTACTGAAGTAGGCGCCAGCGGGGTTGAGTTGGTTGGACTTGTAGGTGAACTGGTAATAGCCAAGCAGGCTGAAATTGGGATTCGCTTCCCACTGCAACGAAGCCTGTGGCACCGGCAGCAGGATGTCCTTGACTTCGGCCCCCGGCACAAACGACTTGGTGGCGTCCGCCGGCCCCTGCGCTCCGGCGATGTTGGGGAAGAACAGACTCTCGCCCCATGCCACTACCTGATTGCCGAGCTTGAYGCTCAAACGCGTGCTGTCGATGTTGAAGGTGCCATAAGCGTAGGCATCCAGCAACTGGGCCCGCTGGCCGTTGTAGTAGCGCGCGGAATCCGTAAACTCATTGAAGGGGCCGGAGTGGTTGACGGTGGCGGGCGCATCGTTGGAATTGGAAGTGCGATAGGCCCGGTCGTAGAACGCACTGCCGCGCAGGAAGGCACCAAACTCGCCGCGCTGGAGGTTGGCCTCGCCCAGCACGGTGGCACGGTTGGCGGTCATGTCGCCGCGCTTGAAGTTGCGGTCGCCGTCGTCGCCGTTGATATTGGCGGGTGCCAGCAGCGCACCGCTTTGTCCCTGCACCCGCACGGCCGCGGCATAGGTGGTGTTGAAGGAATAGCTAAGCGACGTATCGTTGCCGAGATCGATGGTGTTGCCGGCCCAGGCGGACGGCGTGATCGCCGCGGCGATGGCCGAAACGATGGCGGCTGGCCGTAGCCTGCGTGTGCGATGTGGTGAACCCGTTTGTGACACTTGCACTTGTCTCCCCCTATGGTGTTGGTGATGCATTGACCGAGCACGTCTTGTGGCTTCTTCTTTGATGAGAAGCGTAATGAGCGACGGTGGGCGCGGAATCGTCAGAACGGACTAGACGGTTTCCCCTATGCGATGGCGAACGGCCGCACTCGCAGGCACGCCGCTAGTCCGAACGGAGGATGAAGCGCGGCGGCATGCGCGATAGCGTCGGGCATCGCCCCGCGCGGTGAGGTCGCGGCGCGGGAATCACTGAGGAGGAATGCGATGCGCAGTGCAAAGGAATCCATCGTTGCGGTAGTCACGGGCGGCTCGCGTGGCGCGGGCAAGGGCATCGCGCTGGCGCTGGCGCAAGCTGGCGCGACGGTGTACGTCACCGGGCGCACCGAGCGCGACGGCGAGGCGCCGTTGCCCGGCACCATCCACGAGACCGCGCGCGAGATCGATGCGCGCGGCGGCAAGGGCATCGCGGTGGCCTGCGACCATCGCGACGATGCGCAGGTGCGCAGGCTGTTCGAGCAGGTGGGCGACGAATCGGGGCGGCTGGATATCCTGGTGAACAACGCCACCTTCCTGCATGACGAACTGATCGAGCCGGGCGGCTTCTGGGAGAAGCCGCTGGCCCTGGTGGACATCCTCGACGTGGGCCTGCGCTCGGCCTATGTGGCGAGCTGGCATGCGGCGCCCATGATGGTGGCTGGCGGGCGCGGCTTGATGGCGTTCACGTCGTCTTTCGGCGCGAGCTGCTATATGCACGGTCCGGCCTATGGCGCGCAGAAGACCGGCGTGGACAAGTTCGCCAAGGACATGGCGGTTGACCTGCGCCCGTACGGCGTGGCGGCGGTATCGGTCTGGATGGGCCCGCTGCGCACCGAGCGCACCATGCGGGTCTGGGAGCGCGAGCCCGACAAATACGCCGCCTTTGCGCCAAGCGCGGAAAGCCCGGAATTCACCGGCAAGGTCATACTCGCCTTGCATGGCGACGCCGCCGTCATGGAGAAATCCGGCCAGGTGCTGATCAGCGCCGAGATTGCGCAGGAGTACGGCATATGCGATATCGACGGCAAGCAGCCCGTTTCCTATCGCTCGGTGCTGGGCGGGCCGGTGCAGGCGCATCCGGCCAAGGTCGAGTAGGCGCGCACCGGGCGGCTCAGCTGGCCTGGTGGACTGCCGCGTCGAGGAAGGCCGGACGCTCGCCGCCACCGTCGATGACCAGGTTGGCGCCCGATACGTAGGCGGCATGCGGCGAGGCCAGGAAGAGGCAGGCGTCGGCAATGTCGCGCGGAGCGGCAAGGCGTCCGAGCGGCACGGTATCGGCCACCCGCTGGAGCGTGGCCGGATCGCCGTAGTGTTGCTGCTGCGCGGCCTCGGTCAGCACCAGGCCCGGACTGACGGCCGTGACCCGCACGCGTGGGGCCCATTCCACCGCCAGCGAGYGGACTGCGTTCAGGATGCCCGCCTTGGCCGCGCCGTAGGCGGCGGTGCCGGGGGAGGGCCGCAGCGCGCTGACGCTGCCGATGAAGATCTGCGCGCCGCCGCTGGCCTGGGCCTGCATGCGCGCGTTGGCGCGCTGCGCCAGTTGCAGCGGCGCCACCAGGTTCAGGCGGATGATCGATTCCATCAGGCGCGGCGAGGCGTCCGCGGCGAGCGCGAAGGGTGCGCCGCCGGCATTGTGGATCACGACATCGAGCGAGCCGGCGCTGTCGACGATCCGGGTCAGCAGGGCCTCTACCTGCTCGGTGTCGCGGATGTCGGCTGCCATGAATTCCGCCTGGCGGTGCTGCGTCCCGCCATGCGCCGGCGGCGTGCGCCCGCAGGTGAACACGCGGGCACCTGCCGCGAGGAAACCTTCGGCAATGGCGCGGCCAATGCCGCGCGCGCCACCTGTCACCAACACCGTCTTCCCGCTGAAGTCGATTCCCGTCATCTCTGTTTTCCCTTGATCTCGTTGCCTTGCTGGTCAGTGCGATCTTAGGGAAATCCACGGGACGCTTCGTAGTCTGAAAGGACGATGCCTGCCCCGTGGCGCATGCGCATGATTGGCCGGGTTCGTCATGACAACAGCGGAGACACCGACATGTCCAGTACGTCGCCTGCACCATTTCCGGCCGGCCAAACCATCACCACGCCAGACGGCCTGCGCCTGCACTGCCTCGATGCAGGCGCCGGCGAACCCGTGGTGTTCATCCACGGCAGCGGCCCGGGCGCCAGCGGCCACAGCAACTTCAAGCACAACGTGCCAGCTTTTACCGCGGCCGGCTTCCGCGCCGTGGTGGTCGACCTGCCGGGCTACGGGCAGTCGTCGAAGCCGGCGGATGTGGAATACACGCTGGACTTCTTCGTCGCCGCGCTGCGCGCGCAATTGCTGGCGCTGGCACTGCCGCGCTGCGTACTGGTGGGCAACTCGCTGGGCGGCGCCATCGCGCTGAAGTACGCGCTGGACTACCCGGAACATGTCAGCCGCCTGGTGATGATGGCGCCGGGTGGCGTCGAAGACCGCGAGACCTATTTCCGCATGGAAGGCATCGAGAAGATGGTGTCGCTGTTCACCGGCGGGCAAATGAACCATGACACCATGCGCCAGCTGCTGAAGTTGCTGGTGCATGACGCCACGCTGGTCACCGATGCGCTGGTGGACGAGCGCATGGCCGTCTGCAAGGAGCAGCCGCGCGRGGTGCTGGCCACCATGAAGGTGCCCAACCTGACTGAACGCCTGGGTGAGATCGCGTGCCCCGTGCTCGGTTTCTGGGGCACGGAAGACCGCTTCAACCCGGCAGGCGGCGCTCTCAAGTTCCTGCAGGGTTGCCGCGATGCGCGCTTCGTGCTGATCAATCGCTGCGGCCACTGGGTGATGGTCGAGCACAGCGATTACTTCAACCGCGAATGCCTGGGCTTCCTCGCGGACACGGGCGAAGCCGCCGTTTAGCGTGGCTGTCCGGCCGGCGCGCCGGCAGCGCAAGGTAAATAAACGCATGAGACAACATGGAATACCCGTTCAACCTGTTCCAGCGAGGAATGGAATGACCATCGACATGACCATGGCCGCGAACAAGAGCGCCGGCATGAAGGCCACCTTGCTCGATTACGTGGCCGCTTTCAATGCGGCGGACGCCGGGCGCGTGGCGGCGCTGTTTGCCGACGACGCGACCGTCGAGGACCCCGTTGGCGGCCCGGTGATAGCCGGGCGGGACAGCATCCTCGCCTTCTACCGGTACGCGACGTCGCTCGATGCGCGCCTGGAAGTGGTGGCGGCGCCCCGGGGTTCGCACGGCAATGCGGCGGCCTTGTGTTTCGCGGTGTACGTGCAGATGCAGGGGCAGCCGGTACGCATCGACGTGACCGATGTGATGACCTTTGGTGCAGACGGGCGCATTACAGGCATGCGCGCCTTCTGGGGGCCGGATGACGTGCATCCGCAGTAAGGCGTGTGCCGCGCGGCCATGGTGAGACGTCGGGCGTGTGATGCGGCCGTCACGAGAGAGCGCATCCTCGCCAGCGCTGAGCGGCTGTTCGAACGCCAGGGCGTGCAATGCGTCACGCTGGAACAGGTGGCCGGTGCAATCGCCATGACACGCGGTGCGGTCTACGGGCACTTCCGTAGCCGCGCCGACCTGCTGGCAGCCATCATGGGGCGGGCGGAGGCGCATCTGGCCGGCTGGCTCGCAGCCTTCGCCGGTAACGGCGGGGGCCTGGCCCGTCCGGATCTGGAGCGCGTGCTTGCGACGATGTTGCAGGACGAGGCAGTGCCGCGCTATGCGGGCATCGTCCTCGGCTTGCTGCACCACGCTTGCACGCCTGCGTGCGAGCTATGCCACCTGACAGTCCGCATCCGTGCCCGTGCCAAGGTGCTGTGCGACGACCTTGGCAGGCTGCTGGGCGAGCAAGACAAGGCCATGCTGCTGGCGGCGCATCTCTGGGGCCTGCTATGCGCCCGTTCGCTGCGACTGGCGCCGGTAGACCTGGCGRAATGCGTCGGGCCGCTGCTGCGGCTCTATGGGGACTAGCTGGCGCTTCGCCTGCTTCCCGGCGCACGCACGGGCGTACGGGATTGCCCCTAGTCTGCCTGGACGAGGAAGTTATTCGTTCCAGTGGCTACCTTTGGGGCATCAGACCGTGCCAGCCCCGGCGATGCAGGAGCAGGGCAGAAGGGAAAGAAGATACAAGCAGGGAGGAGACTGTCGTGAAAGCTGGAAATCGCATCGGATGTTTGTTGGGCGCCGCCGCAGTGCTGGTGCTTGGCTTCGCTGCCGGCCTGATCACGGCAGCGGCTCCCGCCAGGGAGGACGGCACGAACGAACGCGCATCCGCCGCCGCGACGGATATCCGGGTGGCGGTGGATGCCGTGCCGACTGACTGTGACTATGCCTGCTGGCAGAACCGGGGCGTCTCGGCCGTGACGCTACTGGGTAATTGGCCGCCTCGGTAGCCACCTGGTCCTGTCAGGGAACATGGCGGGATCTTCTCCGGGTGCCGGCATCGGCCGGTCATGCCGGTCCAGCCTCTGTTCCATCATCATCGGCATCAGGCCCATGTTGTCCTCGATGAGGTTCATGCGCTGGTCCTGACTCATGCGGGGACCGCCGGCCCCGCACCCCTTGCCGCCGAACATCCCCCCTGCCGTCCATCCTATCCATCATCATGGACCGTCCATGCCGTGCATGCCCTGCATGCGCTCCGCCATCGGGCGTCGCCGCCCGGGCGCGGTACCTCGACCTGGCACAACGAATCGTTCCTTCTTGATTGGCATCAATCTCTTGGCGCCGGCTACGCACACACTAGATAGAGGCGTAGTGATGCCTGGCGCGGCTGCGAGTGCTTGAATCGGTACGTCGGGGTGGCGGAGTGCCAGGCAATTCGGGTGCCCATCCTGTTGGCGGCCCGGTTCTTGCGGCACGGTCACTCTTTTGCATGGCTGCACAGCACACTGTCGGACGAGGCTGGTCAGACGGATGACGTGGTCACCGGCACCCTCAATACGCAGGGACTGGAAGGCCTGTTGCCCAAAACGGAGGTGGATGCGCTGCTGGGCCAGGGGAAGGGCGATCATCAGTTCGCCACTGTCCGGGTCAATGACCCCAATCTGGTCCAGGACCTCGAAGCCGCCAAGGTGCGCTTCCTGGGGAAGGTCGACAACAAGTGGATTGCCACACTGCTGTCCTGGGTCGTGCCCGCGCTGCTGTTCTTTGCGTTCTGGAGCTTTATGATCAAGCGCATGGGTGGCGCGGCTGGCGGGATGATGGAGATCGGCAAGAGCAAGGCCAAGGTCTATATGCAGAAGGAGACCGGTGTCACCTTTGCCGACGTTGCCGGCATCGACGAGGCCAAGGCGGAACTGATGGAAATCGTGGAGTTCCTCAGGAGTCCCGAGCGCTACCGGCGCCTTGGTGGAAAGATCCCCAAAGGGGTGTTGTTGCTTGGCGCGCCGGGGACTGGCAAGACGCTTCTCGCCAAGGCAGTCGCAGGGGAAGCAGCGGTGCCTTTTTTCAGCATGAGTGGCTCCGGCTTCGTCGAGATGTTTGTCGGCGTGGGCGCTGCACGGGTGCGCGACCTCTTTATGCAGGCTGAGCAGAAGGCGCCCTGCATTATCTTCATCGACGAGCTGGATGCCCTTGGCAAGACGCGCGGCTTCAACGCCGTCGGCGGTCAGGACGAGCGGGAGCAGACCCTGAATCAACTGCTGGTGGAGATGGACGGGTTCGATACCAATAAGGGGGTCATCATCATGGCTGCCACCAATCGTCCCGAGATTCTCGATCCCGCGCTGCTGCGACCCGGGCGATTCGACCGTCATGTTGCGCTGGACCGTCCGGACCTGAAAGGGCGAGAGCAGATTCTCAGGGTGCATGCCAGGAACGTGACCCTGGCCCCCACCGTGGATCTCGCCAGGCTGGCCGGGCGTACGCCGGGATTTGCCGGCGCGGATCTGGCTAACCTGGTCAATGAAGCGGCGCTGCTGGCGGCCCGCAAAGGCAAGGATGCCGTCGAGGTGGGAGATTTTGACGAGGCATTAGACCGGATCGTCGGTGGACTGGAGAAGAAGAACCGCGTCATGAATCCCCGGGAGAAGGAAACCATCGCGTTTCACGAAGCGGGTCACGCGCTGGTTGCGGAACATCGCCCCAATGCCGACCGGGTCTCGAAGATCTCCATTATTCCGCGTGGCGTCGCGGCGCTGGGTTATACGCAGCAGACACCGACCGAGGATAGATATCTTCTCAAGAAAAGCGAGTTGCTCGACCGGCTCGACGTATTGCTGGGCGGGCGCGTTGCCGAACAGATCATTTTTTCCGATGTTTCCACCGGCGCGCAGAATGACTTGCAGCGCGCCACCGACATCGCCCGGCAGATGATTACCCAATACGGCATGAGCGAGCAACTCGGGCTGGCTACCTACGAGGCCATGCCCAATCCCATGTTCGCGGGCGCCGCCATGCTCCCGCACGATCGAAAAGAGTACAGCGAGCGCACGGCGCAAATGATCGACGACGAGGTCAGGCAATTGCTGAAGGAGGCGAGCCTGCGCGTGCAGCAAACCTTGCTGGAGCATCGGGAGACGCTGAAAGGACTGGCGAAACTGCTGCTCAAGAAGGAAGTTGTGGATCGCGCAACGCTGGATCAGTTGCTGTCGGGTAAGGCGCTGGTGCCGGAGAGCGCCCAGCCTGGCGAAATGCCGGGCAGCGGACGGCCGGTAGGAGCGGAATCATGAGTAAGAGGCGGCATGGATATCTGTCGGGAGACGAGAACGGCGTCCCGTCGCACGATGGGCACGATGGCTATGAGGAAGATCTACGCCTGCTGCAGATAGAGTTGGTGAAGCTGCAGAAACACTTCATTGGTTGCCAGGACAAGATCCTGGTGATCCTTGAAGGCCGCGACGCAGCCGGCAAGGATGGCACCATCAAGCGCATCGTCGAGTATCTCAGCCCGCGCGAGACACGGGTGGTGGCGCTGGGAAGACCCTCCGACCGGGACCGTGGTTCGTGGTACTTCCAACGCTATGTGGCGTACCTGCCGGCTGCCGGGGAATTCGCGCTGTTCAATCGTAGCTGGTACAACCGCGCGGGCGTTGAACACGTCATGGGTTTTTGTACCGACGCAGAGCGTGAGGAGTTCATGTCGAGCGTCACGGAGTTTGAAAGCATGCTGGTTCGCTCGGGAATCCGCTTGATCAAGTACTACCTCGATATCAGCAAGGAGGAACAGAGGAAGCGCCTTGCGGAGCGGCGGCGCGATCCGCTGAAGCAATGGAAGGTCAGCCCGATCGACCAGCAGGCGGTGCGCTTGTGGAAGAAATACAGCGAGGCCCGCAACGAGATGTTTGCTCGCACGAGCGCCGCGGTGCCATGGACCGTGGTGCGCGCCGACGATAAGCGCCTGGCGCGCCTTAACCTGATCAAGGACTTGCTGACGCGCCTGCACTATGCCGACAAGGACGACATGCTGATACGCCCCAGTCGGGAGGTCGTATTCACCTATGACGCGCCATGTCTGGAGAACGGTGCTATCGCGGCTTGATTGTCGGGCGCCATGAAGCCGCCATCAAGCCACTTCCGCCACCCGTATCTCCGCCAGCAGCTTCTTCAACTCCGGCACGCAAGACCCGCAATTGCCGCCCGCCTTCACGCAGGCGGTGACTTCGGCCGGCGTCTTCAGGTCGTGCTTGCGCACCGCGTCGCAGATGGTGTTGCGCCCCACGCCGAAGCAGGAGCACACGGTGGGGCCGGCGTCGGCGCCTTTTTCCATCGGCTGGCCCAGCAGCAGCCCGATGCGATCGGCGTCTTCCAGGCGCTCCTTGGCGAACAGCGTGGACAGCCACGCGCGCGAGGGCAGTTCGGGGCGCGTGCACACATAGATGCAGGCCTGGAGGCGGTCGTCGACCACATGGCCGGCATGGTAGACGCCGGCGGTGCGGTCTTCGTACTCGATCCAGTCCGCACTGGGGTCATCGATGCCGAGCAACTGGCGGGCCCACGCGGCGCGGTCGGTGATCGTCTCGCGGCCGGCGAATTCGTAGCGCTGGAAATGGCGGCCCTGGATGCGCGTCCAGTAGGTCAGTGCGTCCGCCCGGAGGTCCTCGCGGCTCAACACGAAGCCATGCCACGACACGCGGAACTCTTCCACGCGCACCGGCGTGTGCTTGAACTCGGGCTCGCCCGAGACCGGGTCCACCACCGGGTTGACCAGCGCGCCAACGCGCGCATCGGAGCTGAACTGGCTGTTCCAGTGGATCGGCACGAATACGCTGCCGCGCGCAATGCCGCCGCTGTGCTGCACCCGCGCCACCATGGCGCCCCAGCGCGTGGTCACGCGAGCCAGCTTGCCTTCGCTGACGCCGCAAAGCAGGGCGTCCTGCGGGTGCATGTCGACGAAGGGCTCGGCGATGTGGTCGGCCAGCTTTGGCGATTTGCCGGTGCGGGTCATGGTGTGCCACTGGTCGCGCACGCGGCCCGTGTTGAGCACCAGGGGGAACTCGTCGTCGGTGGCGTGGAACGGCGCGCGCGGCGCGGTGGCGATAAAGCGGGCGCGGCCATCGGGATGGGCGAAATGGCCGTCGGCGAACAGCCGCGCAGTGCCGCCGGACGCGTTGGCGAGGCTCCCGGATGGCACGGCCATCACCGGCCATTGCACCGGCGCGAGCGCGTCGAATTGCTGCTGGTTCATGCCAGCCAGCCCGGCGAGGTCAAACAGGCGTGGCGCGTGGGCCTGATCGCCGCTGCCCGCGTTCCGGTACGCGCTCAGCCGTGCGTGCTCGTCGAAGATCTCGTGCGGTCCGGCAAAGCGGAATCCCTCAAAGCCCATGCGCGTGGCAACGTCGCACAGGATCCGCCAGTCGGCGCGGGCTTCGCCGGGCGCCCGCAGGAAGGCGCGCTGGCGCGAGATGCGGCGCTCGGAACTGGTGACGGTGCCGTCCTTCTCGCCCCAGCCAAGCGCCGGCAGCAGGACGTGCGCCGCGTCGTTGGTATCCGTGCGCAGCATGATGTCGGAGCTGACCACCAATTGGCATCTGGCCAGCGCGCGGCGGGCCTGGTCGGCATCGGGCAGGCTGACGACCGGGTTGGTGGCGATCACCCACACGGCCTTGACCCGGCCTTGCTCGATGGCCTCGAACAGCTCCACCGCCTTCAGGCCTGGCTTGTCCGCGATAGCGGGCGAGCCCCAGAACGCTTGCACGATCTCGCGGTGCAGCGGGTCGGCCAGTTCCATGTGCGCGGCCAGCATGTTGGCCAGGCCGCCGACTTCCCGGCCGCCCATCGCGTTAGGCTGCCCCGTCAGCGAGAAGGGGCCCATGCCCGGCTTGCCCAGCCGGCCAGTGGCCAGGTGGCAGTTGATGATGCTGTTGACCTTGTCGGTGCCTGCCGACGATTGGTTCACGCCCTGGGAGAAGCCGGTCACCACCTTCGGCGTGGCAGCGAACAGCGCATAGAAACCACGCAGGGCTTCGGGGTCCAGCTTGCAGGCTTTGGCCACCTTGGCGACATCGGTGCAGTCCGGGCCAGCCGCGGCCAGCGCGGCATCCAGGCCGCTGGTATGGGCATCGATGAACGACTGGTCCAGCGCGCCATGCTGCGCCAGGTAGTGCAGCAGGCCATTGAACAGCCACACATCGGTGCCCGGCTTGACCGGCAGGTGCAGGTCGGCCAGCTCGCACGTTGCGGTGCGGCGCGGGTCGATCACCACCAGCTTCATATCGGGCCGGGCTTCCTTGGCTTTCAACAGCCGCTGGAACAGGATCGGGTGGCACCAGGCGGTATTGGAGCCGACCAGCACCACCAGGTCGGCCAGTTCCAGGTCTTCGTAGTTGCCCGGCACCAGGTCCTCGCCAAAGGCGCGCTTGTGCCCGGCCACCGCCGACGACATGCACAGCCGCGAATTGGTGTCGATATTGGCGCTGCCGATAAAGCCCTTCATCAGCTTGTTGGCGACGTAGTAGTCCTCGGTCAGCAACTGGCCGGAGACGTAGAGCGCCACGGCATCGGGGCCGTGCTCGGCGATGATGTCCTTGAAGCCCCGGGCGACCTTGTCCAGCGCGTGCTCCCAGGACACTTGCTGCAAGTCGCCGTCGGCCCCGCGTACTTGCGGGTGCAGCAGGCGGCCTTCCAGGCCAACGGTTTCGGCCAGGGCCGAGCCCTTCACGCACAGGCGGCCCTGGTTGGAGCCGTGGCTGGCGTCGCCGGCCACCTCCACGCTGCCGTCGGCATGGCGGGTGGCGCGCACGCCGCAGCCCACGCCACAATACGGGCAGGTGGTATCGGTGACGGTGACTGCGGCGTCGGCGGACAGCAGGGTGGGCGAACCGGTGGAGAGGATGACGGGGATATCGGACAGGTTCACGTTAGCGCTCGTTGCTGGCGGTCAATCGGGGACTGGATCGTTCAAGCGTTGAATCGTTCAAGCGTTAGATCGGTCAGGCTGCCATGGCCTCGCACTGCGCCTTGCCGAACAGCAGCCGCTGGCGCATGGCGCCCACCGGGGCGCCGCTCTGGATCAGGTCGAAGTACCAGGGGCCGTCCTGCACGTCGCCGTACAGTACCGCCCCGACCAGCCGCCCGCCTTGCAGCACCAGCCGCTTGTACATGCCGCGGCGCGGATCGCGCATGACGAGATCCTCGCTGCCTTCGCCGCCGATGAAGTCGCCGGCGGAGTAAAGATCCACGCCAGTCACTTTGAGCTTGGTGGCCGTGGCCTGCTGCACATAGCGGCGATGCCCGGCGCCGGCCAGGTGCGCGGCGGCCACGCGCGCCTGTTCCCAGATCGGCGCGACCAGCCCGAAGGTGGCCTGCCGGTGCTGCACGCATTCGCCCACGGCGTACACGCGCGGATCGAAGGTCTGCAAGGTGTCGTCCACCACGATGGCGCGCTCGCAGCGCAACCCGGCCTGCTGGGCCAGTTCGATATTGGGGCGTACGCCGGCGGTCATCACCACCAGGTCGGCGGGGATCCGGGTACCGTCTTTAAAGCATACGCCGGTCACGCGGTCTTCCCCAAGGATGCCGCTGGTATTGGCATTGAGCAGGAAGCGCAGGCCCTTGCGCTCCAGCGCCTGCTTGAGCAACGCGGCGGCGGGCTTGTCGAGCTGGCGCTCCATCAGGCTGTCGGCCACGTGCACTACGCTGACCTCCATGCCCTGGCGCATCAGGCCGTTGGCGGCTTCCAGGCCGAGCAGGCCCCCGCCGATCACCACGGCGTGGCGATGGTTGCGGGCCGCTGCCAGCATGGTTTCCACGTCCTGGATGTCGCGAAAGGCGATCACGCCATCAAGCTGGTGGCCCGGCACGGGGATGATGAACGGCTTGGAGCCGGTCGCCAGCAGCAGGCGGTCGTAACCCACTTCCCGCCCGGACTGCGAGCGCACCAGCCGGCGGCGGCGGTCGATCGCCACCACCGGATCGCCGGCCAGCAGTTCGATGCCGTTCTGCTTGTACCAGTCGCGGGTGTTGAGCATGATGTCCGCGACCGTCTTCTCGCCCGCCAGCACCGGCGAGAGCAGGATGCGGTTGTAATTGCCGTGCGGCTCGGCGCCGAACACGGTGATGTCATAGAGGTCGGGCGCGAGCTTGAGCAACTCCTCGACCGTACGCATGCCGGCCATGC
This sequence comes from Cupriavidus sp. 05N39, assembly GCF_056397325.1. Taxonomy (NCBI): domain Bacteria; kingdom Pseudomonadati; phylum Pseudomonadota; class Betaproteobacteria; order Burkholderiales; family Burkholderiaceae; genus Cupriavidus; species Cupriavidus sp. 05N39. Next base: position 78,332 of record NZ_JBFTNE010000016.1, on the reverse strand, counting down.
CGTTGCCGACCACCACCAGGCGGGGTTTGGGGGGCGTGGTCATGCGGCCACCCAGACTTTGCCGTCATAGACGCGGGCCGGATACGCCGCGATGGAGTGCTCGGGCGCTTCCAGGCATTCGCCGGTCTGCAGGTCGAAGTGATGCTTGTAGATCGGCGACGCCACCACGATGCGCTCGCCCAGGCTGCCCACCAGGCCGCGCGACAGCACGGCGGCGTTGGAATTGGGATCGTAATTGGAGATGGCGAACACCTGGTCGCCGTTGCCGCCCTGATCGTCGCTGTGGCCGGGGCCGACCCGGAACACGGCGATCTGCGCCTTGTCCACCAGTGCGCACACGCCGGTATTGGGCACGATGTCGCGCAGGCTGCAAACGGCGGTCCAGGCTTCGGTATGGTGAGTGTGGCTCATGATGTCTTCCTTGGGCGTTGGCGCGAGATGTTGGGTCGGGACGGTTCAGGCTGCCTTGACGATCACGGGGATCTGCTCAAGCCGGGATTTATGCAAGTTCCGTTCCTCCGGCGTGGCCGGGCGGATCTGGCCGCGCTCTTCCATAAAGACCAGGTTGTCGTCGCGCAYGTCGCTGTTGACGAAGTGGCGGAATCGCTTGCGGGTTTCCGGGTTGGTCACGGCGGCCTTCCATTCGTCTTCGTAGGTGTCCACCACATGCTGCATCTGCGCTTCCAGTTCGGCGCCGATGCCCAGGCTGTCTTCCAGCACCACGGCCTTGAGGTAGTCCAGGCCGCCTTCGAGGTTGTCGCGCCACACGCTGGTGCGTTGCAGGCGGTCGGCGGTACGCACGTAGAACATCAGGAAGCGGTCCACGTAGCGCAGCAGGGTTTCGCGGTCCAGGTCGCTGGCCAGCAGTTCGGCGTGGCGGGGCTTCATGCCGCCGTTGCCGCACACGTACAGGTTCCAGCCGCGTTCCGTGGCGATGATGCCCACGTCCTTGCCCTGGGCTTCGGCGCACTCGCGGGTGCAGCCGGAAACACCAAACTTGATCTTGTGCGGCGCGCGCAGGCCCTTGTAGCGGTTTTCGATCTCGACGGCCAGGCCGACCGAGTCGTCCACGCCGTAACGGCACCAGGTGGAGCCCACGCACGATTTCACGGTGCGCAGGGACTTGCCGTAGGCATGGCCGGACTCGAAGCCGGCGGCGATCAGTTCTTCCCAGATCATCGGCAGCTCTTCCACGCGGGCGCCGAACATGTCGACCCGGGCGCCGCCCGTGATCTTGGTGTAGAGGCCGTACTTCTTGGCTACCTGGCCCACCGCGATCAGGCCGTCGGGCGTGACTTCGCCGCCCGGCATGCGCGGCACCACGGAGTAGGTGCCGTCCTTCTGGATATTGCCCAGGAAGTAATCGTTCGAGTCCTGCAGGCTGGCGTGCTCTTCCTTGAGCACGAACTCGTTCCAGCAGGAGGCGAGGATGCTCGCCACGGTCGGCTTGCAGACGTCGCAGCCCAGGCCCTTGCCATGCGCCGCCAGCAGATCGCCGAAGGTCTTGAAGCCGCCCACGCGGACCAGGTGGTAAAGCTCCTGGCGCGAGTAGGCGAAGTGTTCGCACAGGTGGTTGTTGACCGCCAGGCCTTGCTTCTTCATCTCGGCCTTCATCACCTGCGTGACCAGCGGTACGCAGCCGCCGCAGGTGCTGCCGGCCTTGGTGCAGCGCTTCAGCTCGCCGATGGTGGTGGCGCCATCGCAGACGGCAGCGCAGATATCACCCTTGGAAACGTTGTTGCACGAGCAGATCTGCGCGGACTCCGGCAACGCGTCGGCGCCCAGACCTGGCTTGGCCTGACCATCGGAGGACGGCAGGATCAGGAATTCCGGCGACTCGGGCAACTCGATCTTGTTAAGCATCATCTGCAGCAGGGTGCCGTATTCCTCGGCATCGCCCAYCAGCACGCCGCCSAGCAGGTACTTGCCGCAKTCGGAAACCACCAGCTTCTTGTAGACCTGCTTGCGCTCGTCGGTGAACTGGTAGGAACGGCTGCCGGGTGCGTTGCCGTGCGGATCGCCCAGGCTGGCCACGTCCACGCCCATCAGCTTGAGCTTGGTGCTCATGTCGGCGCCGGAGAACTCGGCCTGGTGGCCCAGCAGGTGCTTGGCGGCCACGCGGGCCATTTCATAGCCGGGGGCGACCAGACCGTAGATCTTGCCGTCCCACAGCGCGCATTCGCCGATGGCGTAAACGTCGGGGTCCGAGGTCAGGCACTGGTTGTCCACCGTGATGCCGCCGCGCTCGCCAATGGCCAGACCGCTGGCGCGGGCCAGTTCGTCGCGCGGGCGGATGCCGGCGGAGAACACGATCATGTCGGTGTCGAGGTGGCTGCCATCGGCAAAGTTCATGCGGTGGGTGCCGTCTTCGCCGTCGACGATTTCCACGGTGTTCTTGCGGGTGTGCGCGGTGACGCCGAGTTCTTCGATCTTCCGGCGCAGCATGGCGCCGCCGCCGTCGTCCACCTGTACCGCCATCAGGCGCGGGGCGAATTCCACCACATGGGTTTGCAGGCCCATGTCGCGCAGCGCCTTGGCGCATTCCAGGCCCAGCAGGCCGCCGCCGATGACCACCCCGGTCTTCGAGCGCGCACCGCACTCCTGCATGGCTTCCAGGTCTTCGATGGTGCGGTAGACGAAGCAATCCTTGCGGTCCTTGCCCGGCAGCGGCGGCACGAAGGGGTAGGAGCCGGTGGCGATGATCAGCTTGTCGTAGGACAGCGTCTCGCCGGTGGAAACCGTCACCGTCCTGGCGGCGCGGTCAATGCCGGTGGCGCGGGCGTTCAGGCGCAGCAGCATGTTGCTGCGCTCGAAGAAGCCGGCTTCCACCAGCGAGAGTTCCTCGGCGGACTTGCCGGCGAAGAATTCGGATAGATGCACGCGGTCATAGGCCGGGCGCGCTTCCTCGCACAGCACGGTGACTTCGATATCTTGCGAGCCTGCCTCGGCCAGGCATTCCAGGAATTTGTGGCCGACCATGCCGTGGCCGATGATGATCAGTTTCATGATGATTTCCTTGTTCTGTGAGGCCGCTGTGCTTGTACTTTTTAGGAGAATCGTTGCGTCGGTACGGCTCAGGAGCCGGAGCCGGCGAGGGCGTTGTCGAACAGCGCCTGCTCGCTGGCCTTGTGCTCGGCCGAGAAACGCACGGCGATGGCGCACAGGGCCGAGACGATGGCCACCGCGCCCAGCACGGTCAGCGTTTGCTGCAGGTTGCCCAGGCCTTTCATCAGGAAGCCGGCCGCCACCGCGCCCACATTGCCGCCGGCACCGATGATCCCGGCCACGCCGCCGAGCGCCTTGCGATCGATAAAGGGCACCAGCGCGTAGGTGGCGCCGCAGGCCATGTGGGTGAACAGGCCGAAGGCCAGCATGGCAACGATGGCCGCCGCGACGCTATGCGCCTGGGCGAACCACAGCAGGCCCAGGCCTTCGCCCAGGATCAGCGCGAACAGCAGCGTGGAGCGTGCGTCCAGGCCGCGGCGCAGCGCTGCCTTGTCCGACAGCCAGCCGCCAAGGGCGCGGGCGAACAGGGCGAGCAGGCCGAAGCTGGCGGCGGCCAGGCCGGCGCTGCTGAGCGACAGGCCGAAGCGATCCACGTAATAGGTGGCGGCCACGTTGTGGATGAAGATCTCCACGCCGAAGCAGGCGCCGTAGGTGATGAACAGCATCCACACACGGTAGTTGGCGGCAGCGGCGACAAAGCTGGCCCAGCCGCCTTTCTTGCCGCTGTCGATGGCGATGCCGCGAGCGCGCAGGTCCTTGAAGTCGCCTTGCGGGCAGTCTTGCGTGAAGCGCCAGTAGACCACCGCCATGATCAGCATCAGCACGCCCGGCACCAGCAACGCCAGGCGCCAGCCCATGGTGTGGCTCACGCCCAGCATCAGGACGCCGCCCAGCAGCAGCGGCATCAGCGCCTGCGCGGCGCCGCCGCCGGCATTGCCCCAGCCAGCCGCAGCCGCGTTTGCGGTGCCCACCACGTTGGGGGCGAACATGACGGAGGTGTGGTACTGCGTGATGACGAAGCTGGCACCCACCGCGCCGATCAGCAGGCGGAAGAACAGGAAGGCCTCGTAGCTCTGCGCCATCGCCACGCCCAGCACGGGAATCGCGCCCAGCGCGAGCAGGCCGGTATAGGCGCGGCGGGGGCCGAAGCGGTCGCACAGCGGGCCGATGGCCAGGCGCACGAGGATGGTCACCGCGACTGCGGCGATATTGATATTGGCAATCTGGTCGGGGGTCAGGCCGAACTCGCCCTTGAGGACGGGCATCAGCGGCGCGCAAGCGAACCACGCGAAGAAGCATACGAAGAACGCCATCCACGTCAGGTGGAAGGCACGCATCTGCGGGGTGCGCAGGCTTAGCAGTTCGATGCGGGTGGCTTTGCCGGTCATCATGGCTCCATAAAAACAAATGGCGTCCCGCGAGCCGGTCATAAGACCGGGTCAGGGGACGCCGTTGTCCTGGTGGCAGCGGTGAAGACCGCTGCTACCCTGTGTGGGGTGAGCGGGCCGCCGTTGGTCCGCTCGGGTCTTGTTACGCAAGCGGTGTGCCAGGGCGGTTTGTGATGGATGCAGGGGGTTTTGCGCTGCGAGGGCGCGTCAGGCGGGTACCGGATGCGCCGAGGTGGGGCGGGGCGGCACGGTCATGGTGCAGTGCAATGGGCGGGGCGGTGCGTGGGGATGGTGCAGGGGATGGGCGGCTTGAGGCCGTCCAGGCTCATTTCAGCGCTGGAGCAGGGCGATGCGGCCCCTGCGCGGTGCGCCAAATGATGTTCCAGTCGCCCGACGGTGTTTTACATCATGTGATGTTTGGCCCTCACTCCCCGCTTTTGCAGGCACCGCTGTCAATCCGAGGCCGAATGACACACCGCCTCCACGCGATTGCCCGCCGGATCGAAGAGAAATGCTGCGTAGTATTCGCTATGGTAGTCAGGCCGGAGGCCCGGATCGCCATCCGAACGTGCCCCGGCGGCGATGCCTGCCGCGAAGAATTCGTCCACTTGTCGGCGGGACGCGGCCTTGAAGCACCAGTGCCGCTTGTTTGCTTCGATCCTGCCCGGGTCCAGAGAGACCGCAACGCACGTCGATACCGTATCGCCGGACGTGCAGCGCTCGCCGTAGCCAAGCGCATCAGGGCGGTCATAGACCTTCCTTGCCCCCAACGCTCGCATGACCGAGTCGTAGAACGGACGCGCTGCGGCCAGGTCGGGCACGCCTATCGAAGCATGATCGAGAAGTTGCATTGATGTTTGCTCCAGTCAGTCCTCGGGCGGTTATTTTAGCCACCCCCCCGTGAATTGCTGGCAATCGTTTTTTGAGGCGTCGCCAGTCACGAATCCTCCTCGGTTATCCTGGTGCCCGTGAGCAGATCAGGAAGTTTCAATGCCGAGAATGGAGGCGTGCCATGCACCTCAATCCCGACCACTACTTGCAGACCGATGCTGGCCGGGGTTTACAGCCGAGCGCAACGCCGCGGCCTGGGAGCGGTTGTATATAGATTTGTCCACGGCGATCAAAGGCCGCCCGCGACGAATCGTCATGGTCTTTGGCGTGCAGGGGGCGGGAAAGTCTACGTGGACCAAAAAATGCCTCTCCGAGCCCGACGATACCGTCTACGTCGATTCAACATTCGCAACTGCTACCCGCCGCTCAGTGAACTGCCGCTGGATCGGACGGCTGCAACCGGCTGTGGATTCAACCGGCCGCTAACCTTTCATCTAGCGAAGGTGAGATAAACCGAACAATCCGCCGTTGGCTAGCTGGATTCGGTGCAAATGAAGTGCATCCTCATGGCCGGGCGTTGACTGACCATTTCCTGCCATTTGTTTCTCTATTGACAGAAATTACTGGCATAACTAACCTATCAGGCATGGACCTGACATCAATTGCCGAACGATGCATCCTCCATTGGAGGACGAAATGGGCTGACGCCGGGTAAGAGCCAGGAGCGACATCATGCGGGTCGTTGTATTAGGTGGGCTAGGCAACTTTGGCGCGCGAATCTGCAGAAGCCTGTCAGAAGACGAAAGTCATGAGATTATTGCTGCCGGACGGCATGCCACCCAATCCGCAAGCACGATCACAGTGAACTGTGCGTCTGTCCGTACCGCGCAAATCGACATCCAGGCCGACGACTTTCCGGACAAGCTTGCGAAGCTGCAACCAGAGCTCGTGATACATTGCGCCGGACCGTTCCAGGGGCAGGACTACCGCGTTGCCGAATCGGCTTGTGCCGTCGGCGCGCATTATGTGGACCTCTCCGACGGCAGGCGTTTCGTCGCGAACTTCGCACAATGCCTTGATACCAGAGCGCGCGCAGCAGAAGTCTGTGCGATTAGCGGTGCCAGCAGCGTGCCTGCCCTGTCCTCCGCGGTCACAGACATGCTTGCCGCGCGCTACTCCCGCGTCGACAGCATCAGCATGGCAATCGCGCCAGGTCAGCAGGCGCCCAGGGGCACGGCGACGCTCAAGGCCGTCTTCAGCTATGCTGGCTCGCCGATCGGTCGCCTGAAGGAAGGCGTTTGGCAAGCCGCGCACGGCTGGCAAGACCTACGCGTGCTCAGATTTCCCGGACTGGGAACCCGTTGGGCGGCGGCATGCGATGTCCCGGACCTCGAACTGTTCCCGCTACGCTACCCCAGTGTCCGCACTGTGGAGTTTCACGCCGCGCTTGAGCTGCGAATCCAGCATATGGCGTTGTGGCTGGCGGCTGCAATGCGCAGGCGCGGGATGCGGATTCCACTGGAGCGGAGTGCGCCCTGGCTCAATCGGGTTTCCATCAGCCTCCTTGATCGATTCGGCAGCGAAAACGGCGGCATGCTGGTAAGGGTCACCGGAACCCGCCTCGATGGCACCGCGGGCGAGTCTGAGTGGCATTTGTGCGCGCCGGACAGAAGCGGTCCGGAAATACCCTGCATGGCAGCTATCCTTGTCGCGCGAAAAATCCTTGCAGGGAAACTCACTGCGCGCGGTGCCTTCGCTTGCACCGGGTTTCTTCACCTCTCGGAATTTGGACCGCTGTTTCAGCGGTGGGGAATCCGAACGACAATCGAGGAGTCCTGAAAATGGCTCAGCGTCGCATGGTGCTGACGATGCCGGCATCGGCCGCCGCAGCATTCGAGGCTTTTCACAATCACGAGAAGCGGCTGTTATGGGACACCTTGTTGTCGGTGGCATATGTGGAAGGCGGAGGCACCCATCCCTACGTCGGAGCGGTAACGACGAACCTTGGCTGCGGCTGGAAGAGACTCCTTGGAATGCGAACGCGATTTGTCAGCTATGCTCCGCCCAGCATTGCAGCAGCGGTCATCGTTGCTCCCACTGGTCCTTTCGCGTTTTGGGCTGCGTCGATGCGGCACCGCGATCTTGCGGATGGCATGTCGGAGCTCACTTACACATTCAATATCAGGCTACGGCCTCAATTTCTTGGTCGGGTTCTGGATCCTGTCGCCGCGCGGATATTCGAACTGGAAACGCGCCGTCGTTTTGCGGCAATGGCTAGTTACTTGCGGCGACAACGCAAACCAGATGACGGAGCATGTTGAGCGAAGCAAATTCGACTGTGCAGATGGCCGCAGGTTGGACTTTCTTTGTTCGGGCCAGCATTCCGCTGCCTGCAAGAAAATCTAATTCGGTCCGCGAAAACGCTGACTACGGGCGACTTCGTCTTCCGGTACGCTCATGGATGATTGCCAGTTCGCTCCGCCGACAGCGGCGCGAGTCCACTTGGTCGGCATACCTATGGGGTATCCACCGAAGATGGGGCTTCTTCTGTGAGGTCTTGCGGCACGGAGACGGCAGCCAGGAAGCGCTTCAGGACGACAATTGAAGCGGGTCGATTGATGAGGCGTGACCAGGTTCGATAGTGGCGCTGCCGTTAAGTAAATGTACGATCGCGAACAAACGAATGGAATCTTTCATGAGAGCAACACTAACCTCCGCCTGCGCCATATGCGCCACCCTCGCCACGCTTGGCACCGCGCAATCGCAGCCTGCGGCGACGCACCCCGGTGGCGCCCCTGTTCCCGTTACGGTCGACAACTTCATCCGTGCGGAGACCGATATGTATGTCGGGGGACTTGCCAGGCAGGGCGGTGTGGGCAAGCTGCTTCATCGCCGGGAGCCTGCGTCGATCGACCATCAGACGGTGATCCGCCTCAATCGCGACACCCTCTATTCGTCCGGCGTCTTTGACCTTGACGCCGGCCCTGTGACCATCACCCTGCCGGACCCGGGCAAGCGCTTCATGTCCATGCAGGTCATCAATGAGGACCACTACGTGCCGAACGTGTTTTACGGCGCGGGCACCCATACCCTGACTCGCGAGAACGTCGGCACGCGCTACGTGGTCACCGCGATCCGCACACTCGTCGACCCCAGCAGCCCGAACGACATCAAGCAAGTCCACGCCCTGCAGGACGCTATCAAGGTCAGCCAGAAAGCGCCTGGCAAGCTCGAAACGCCCAACTGGGATCCGGTCAGCCAGAAGAAAGTCCGCGATGCCCTCCTGGTACTGTCTTCGACGATGCCGGACTTCAAGAAGGCGTTCGGCACGAAGGAGGAGGTCGATCCGGTACGGCGCCTGATCGGCACAGCGGCAGCCTGGGGCGGCAATCCCGACAAGGACGCCACCTATCTCAACATCACCCCCGCCAGGAATGACGGCGGGACCGTCTATCAGCTCAATGTCAAGGATGTCCCAGTGGATGCGTTCTGGTCAGTGAGCGTCTACAACGCCGAGGGCTACTTCCAGAAGAATCCCGCCAGCGCCTATACGATCAACAACCTCACGGCGAAGAAAGGCAGCGATGGTTCGATCCCGATCCAGTTCGGCGGCTGCGACACGCAGGTGCCCAACTGCGTGCCGATTGTCGCTGGCTGGAACTACACGGTGCGCCTGTACCGGCCTCGCGCGGAGATTCTCTCGGGTGCCTGGACCTTCCCCGAGCCCCGGCCGGTCAACTGAGCTGGCAGCTTGACTATCGGCTCTACCGAAGGCGACAGCGGCTCGTCGACCTGGGCAGCCGCTTGATCCGTGCAGCTAAAGCGGAATGAATCGAATCGGCGATGTCTTTGACCGGTTTTGCGAGCAGACCGGGATTCAGTGGTACTACGCGAACATCTACAGGAATCTCGACAATCCCGAGGACGAAACGCTGTTGGACTGGTGGCTGAAGGATTGACGGCCGGCGCTGCTGACCGGGCCGCTTTCCCCCGCGCCCGGTGCCAAGGCCTATGCCCGCGCTGCTGGCGTTTCCAGGGATTTGACGTCAGCCGCAGACTCTGCCTGCCGGCTGGCGCGCGAAATCTCGATATCGTTGGGCCGCACCAGCTGGTCCGCGTCATCCACCAGCGCGGCACGCACCTGACGCCGCTCCGGGCGGGTGTGCAACTCCACCGGCCCCTTGCCGCTGGCGGCCATGTGACGATCGCCCCACTGCATCAGTCCAATGATCACCGGCAGCAACTCCACCGCAGCGCGCGTGGGCCGGTATTCAAATCGTTCGCGCTCGCCGGGTTCCCGATAGCTCACCTTGCGCAGGATGCCTGCCTCGGTCAGCGTCTTAAGCCTTGCGGACAGCACGGCGGGGGAGCATTGCAGGCGCTCCAGGAATTCGTCGAAGCGCCGGACGCCGTGGAAGACGTCGCGCAAGATCAGGATCGTCCACTTCTCTCCAATCAGCGAAAGGGTCGCGGCAATCGAGCAGTTGCGGAGTTCTTGGGCAGTGAGATCCATGGATTCAGCATAGCAGGCTAACTTCATTTGCAATAGTCAGGGTATTGCCTATACTCCTGGCTATGAAATATGAAGTTAGGAGCCGTACATGCAACCCATCCACCACCTCAGCCTGGCCGGCCAAGCCCGCCCGTCYGTGAGCGGCCCGCACGCAGCGTGCCCGGAATGCGCGGAAACCTGGCTGCTGAGCGGCGGTGAACGGGTGGTGGTTCGCGCGGTGCGCGCAGGCGATGCGGAGCGGGAGCGGGCCTTTGTCCAGGCCTTGTCGCGCGAGAGCAGGTACTACCGCTTCCTGACCGGCGGACGCGTGTCGGACGAGGTGATCGACCTGTTCCTCGACAATGAAGCCGGCCTGGCGCTGGTGGTCACGGCGGAAGCGGACGGGGTGCCGGTGATCGTCGCCAATGGCAACTACGTGGTGACGGGTGACGCGGTTGGCGAGTTCGCCGTGGCGGTGGCCGACGACTGGCAGGGCAAGGGCATCGGCCGCCGGCTGATCCAGCGCCTGCGGGATGCCGCCATTGGCGCCGGGCTGCGCCTGCTGCGCGGCGACGTGCTGAGCGAAAACCGCCGCATGCTGGCGCTGATGCGCGAGTTCGGTTTCTCCGCCCGGCGCAATCCGGAGGACGTCCTGCTCTATGAGGTGCGCCTGGCGCTAAGCGGGCAGGCTGTCGGCGAGCCGCGGGCGGCGGTGGCCTGATCTAGGCCTCGGCGGTGGCGCGCTTGCGCGAGCCCGCCGTCAGTGTGCAGCCGATCGAAGCTGTGATGATGCTGGCAATGGCCAGCCATTGCTGCGCGTTCAAGGTCTCATGCAGGAACGCCAGCCCGGCGAGCGCGCCCATGGCCGGTTCCATGCTGAGCAGGATGCCGAAAGTCCGGCGCGGCAACCGCTTGAGCGCCACCATCTCCAGCGAATAGGGGATGGCGCTGGAGAGCAGGCCCACGGCCAGTCCGGCCAGCAGCAGCGAGGGGCTGAACATGGCGGTGCCGGCATGCGCCAGCCCGAAGGGCAGCACCACCAGCGATGCCATGGTCAGCCCCAGCGAAGTGGCCTGCCCGCCGTGCGCGTTGCCGGCCATCTGCCCGAAGATGATGTACAGCGCCCAGCCCACGCCCGCTGCCAGCGCGTAGCCAATGCCGACGGGGTCCAGGTTGGCCACGTTCTGCCCGAGCGGCAACAGCAGCAGCAGGCCCGCCACGGCGAAGGCGATCCAGAGGAAGTCGATGGCCCGCCGCGACGACGATACCGCGACCGCCAGCGGCCCGGTGAACTCGATGGCGATCGCCAGCCCGAGCGGGACGGTGCGCAGCGACATATAGAACAGCAGGTTGGTGGCGCCCAGCGCGGCGCCGTATAGCGCGATCACGCGCGCATTGGCCAGGCTCAGCGGCATTCGCCAGGGCCGCCACACGCACAGCAGGATCAACGCCGAAAAGCTGACCCGCAGCGCCGTGGTGCCCTGCGCGCCCACGGCGGTGAACAGGCTCTTGGCAAACGACGTGCCGATGCAAAGCGAAGCCATCGACCCGATCAGCGCCAGCACGGCGATCAGGGTGGCACTCTGTTTCAGGCGGTTCAGCGGCAATTGCGACTCTCAGGCGTTCAAGCGTGCCAACGAGCGGGCGGGCGAGGGCGATCCCTGCCGCCGGCCCGCGTCGTTGGGGTTGGGGGGAATGGCCGCCCGTACGCTACGGCGGGCGGCGAGCCCGCATCTTGAACGATCTTGGGCCCGCTGGCTAGGCGGCTCTGCACCGGGACGGGGCATCCGTCCCGCACCCGAAATCCCACTGCTCCAATCGTGCCGCGTAGCGTTCGCCCGCGGCCGCCAGCGCATCGCTGCCCAGCTTGCCGGCCTCGAACAGCAGGAAGGGCTCCGTCCACGGCAGGCCGCAGCGATGCGCGGTTGCCTGCAAGGGACGCAACAGTTCCGCAAGCGGGAAGAGGTTCACGCCGGCAGGCGTATAAGCGTGCGGCACATTGCCGGCGGTAGCCGCCACCAGCAGGGGCTTGCCTTCGAGCGCGCGGCCTTCGGTGTCGTAGGCGAGATAGAACATGCGGGTCAGCACGGCATCCTGCCAGGCCTTGAGCAGCGAGGGCGTGGCGTACCACTGGACCGGGAACTGGAACACGATGCGGTCCGCGTTGCGCAGCCGGCGCACCTCGGCGTCCACGTCGATGGCGCCGTCCGGGTAGCAGGCGTAGAGGTCGGCGATTTCCACGCCGGGGACCGTGGCGGCGGCAGCGCATAAGGCGCGATTGGCCTTGGAATGGGCAAAGCGGGGGTGGAACAGGAGAATCAGGGTCTTGGGCATGGTTGGCTCCGGTTGGTCCTGCCGTGGCGATGCAGTGGCGATGCAGTGGCCATGCCGCAAGAATGGCGCCCGGAGTGAAATTACTCCAATGGATAGTTTGTATGTTTTATTATCCGTTTCATGAATTTACGCGCGATCGATCTCAACCTGCTGACGGTGCTGGATGCGTTGCTCGACGAGGCTCACGTCTCGCGGGCCGCCCAGCGCGTTGGCCTGTCCCAGCCAGCTGCCTCCAGCGCATTGGAGCGTTGCCGCCACCTGTTCAAGGACCGTTTGCTGGAGCGTGCTCCCGGCGGCATGCAACTGACGCCCAGGGCGCAGGCCTTGCGGGCGCCGCTGAAGCAGGCGCTGGCGTCGGTGGCCGCGGTGATCGGCGCGCCGGAGGTGGATCTGGCGAGCTTGTCGCAGACCGTGCGCGTGCGCATGGCGGACCATCCCGCCGTGCTGGTGGCGAGGCAGTTGCATCGTCAGCTGGCCGCGAGCGCGCCGGGCCTGAACCTGGTGCTCCAGCCCTGGCAGGGCGCGGACGCCGCGCTTGAATCCCTGGCGCGGGGCGACAGCGACCTGGCCGTATCGGTGTTTCCCGCGCCGGGCACGGATTTCCGGTGTCGCCCGTTATTGCGCGAGCACTATGTGGTAGCCATGCGCGCCGGCCATCCGGCCGCCGCCGGCTTCAGCCTGGCTCGCTGGCTGGACTTTCCGCACGTGCTGGTATCCGGCCGTGGCGAGAGCCGCACGCCGCTGGACGATGCGCTGGCCGCGCTGGGCCTGTCGCGGCGCGTCGGCATGGTGGTGCCGAGTTTCATGATGGTGCCGCCGCTGCTGGCGGATTCCGACCTGATCGCCATGCTGCCCAGCCGCTGCCTGCCGGCGGGTCCCGCACAAGCGCTGGCAACCTTCGCGCCGCCTGTGGCGGTGGAGGGGTTTGCCCTCCACCTGGCCTGGCATATCCGCCGCGACGACGATGTGGCCGTGCGGCATGTGGCGGTCCTGATCGAAAACCTGCTGGCGGCGTAGCGCTCGCTTAGTAGTTGAGCCCGATGTTGAGCATGACCGTGCGGGGATTGCCCACCGGCAGCACATTGTTGTTGAGACCGCCGGCGTAGTACGCCTTGTCGAATACGTTCTTGACGTTGAGCGCGGCCTTCCAGTGCGATGCCGCGTAGCCCACGGCAAGGTCCGCCACCGCATAGCCGGGCACCGTGTAGTTGAAGCTGTAGCCGCGCTTGGCGCTCTCGGCGCGCATGCCGGCGCCGGCATACCAGCCCGCCAGCGCCCCGCGGAAATGCTTGGTGCCCCACAGGGAAACGCTATGCCGCGGCACATTGTTGAGCGGTTGGCCCACATTGGCCGCGACCGTGTCTTCCGTCACCTCGCTGGCGATATAGGCATAGGCGCCGGCCAGGCTCCAGCCGCCGCCGAGATCGGCGGTCAGCTCGGCCTCCAGCCCGCGCGTGCGCTGCCCGCCCGTGGCAATGCTGAAGCCGGTGTTGACCGGGTCGGAGCTCAGTACGTTGCGCCGTGTCAGGTCGAATGCCGCCAGCGTCAGCAGTCCGCTCTTGTTGGGCAGGTCGAACTTGATGCCAAGCTCGGCCTGCCGGCCGGTCTCGGGCTTGAAGGTGCCGCCGTTGACGTCGGTGCCGCTGTTCGGCAGGAAGGAGGTGGCGTAGCTGATATAGGGGCGCGCCCAGGTGGTCAGGTCGAACATCAGGCCAGCGTTGCCGGTGACAGCGCGCGCGGTGTCTTCCGTGCGTGCGCCGAGCAGGCGGTCGGTACTGCCGGTGCGGGCCGTGTCGTGGCGCAGGCCGGCCGTCAGCAGCCAGCGCCCGGCAAACCGCATCTGGTCGCGCACGTAGAATCCGAGCGCGCTGACGTTGTCTTCAGCGCTCAGGCTATAGGCGCTGGGGCAATTGACGGCCGCGCCATAGACCGGCCGGTAGACGTTCAGCGCCGCGACCTTGCAGGTGCGCTGCAGTCGGCTCTCGGTGCTGCGGTTGTAGTCCACGCCCAGCGTGATCTCGTGTTGCGTGCCGGTCAGGTCGAAGCGCCGCTGCAGGTTGGTATCCACGCCGATGGTGGTGCCGGAGAAGTCCTGCTGCGTGCCGCTGCGGTTCAGCAACTGGCTGTTGACAGCCATGGTCCCGGCCGAGACCAGCGTGCCGGTCAGCGACAGCGTCTGCCAGCGGAAATTCTGGTTCAGCGTCCAGCCGGAATCGAAGCGGTGGGTCAGCGCATAGCCCAGCCGGTTCTGTTCACCGTCGTACGGGGCCAGTCCGGGCTCGCCGATAAAGCGGCTGTTGGGCAGGGTGCCGTTGCGGTTGGCGGTCAGCGTGCCGTTCACGGGCAAGCCTTGCTGGCGCACGTATTGCCGCTCGTTATGGCTCGCCAGCAGGGTCAGGTCGGTGCGCGCGCCAAGGTCCAGCGACAGCGACGGCGCGATATAGCGGTTGCGGTAGTACACGTAGTCGGTCGGGTCGTCGCTGTTCATCGCCAGGGCGTTTACGCGCAGCGCGGCCTTGCCGTTTTCCGACAAGGGCGTGCCGACGTCCGCCGTGACCTGGCGCAGGCCGTAGTTGCCGACCGTGAGCCCCAGTTCGCCGAACAGTTCGGGCCTGGGGCGCTTGCTGACGATGTTGACCATGCCGCCCGGCTGCACCTTGCCGAACAGCACCGAGGCAGGGCCTTTCAGCACTTCCACGCGCTCGGCGCCAAACAGTTCCTGCGCCACGCGGTTGTTGCTCTCGACCAGCAGGCCATCGACGAACACGGATTCCGACGCGCGCTGGCCACGGATGATGAAGTCGTCCCAGCCGCGCCGGCCGTAGACGTTGGTGACCACGCCGGCGGAATTGCCCAGTGCGTCGCCCAGGGTTTGCGCCTGCTGGCTGTCCATCAGGTCGCGCGTGATGATGGTGATCGATTGCGCGCTGTCTGCCGCCGAGGTGCCGGACTTCGTCACGCTCGCCGCCCTGCGCGTGGCAAAACCGGTATCGGTGCGCGGATCTTCGGCGGCGCTGACGGTGACGGATGGCAAGGTGGGCACGGCGTCCGTGGCGGTCTGCGCCATGGCGGGGGAGAGCAGGCAACCCAGGGTAACGGGGGCAATCAGTTGGCGAGAGAGCATCGTACTGCGGGAGTG
This sequence comes from Cupriavidus sp. 05N39, assembly GCF_056397325.1. NCBI lineage: Bacteria > Pseudomonadati > Pseudomonadota > Betaproteobacteria > Burkholderiales > Burkholderiaceae > Cupriavidus > Cupriavidus sp. 05N39. Next base: position 63,142 of record NZ_JBFTNE010000016.1, on the reverse strand, counting down.
GCTAAAGCGGCGAATTGTAAATGATAATGATTATCGTTTGTAAGATTCTGCAACGTTTCCGGACAGGGTTGTCCAGTGGCGTCCGGCCCGCCTGCCAGGGGGTGGGCATCCCGAATGTGCAGGGCCGGGTTTCCAGGCGAAGGCCGGCGGTCTATGGTGACTAGGAGGCTGGAGAGGGCGCGCGGAGCCGGTGCCGGTCCGGCCAGGGCCTGCCCTTGGCATCTCGCTCTCTGTCTGTCTCTATCCGTTACCCGACGACACAGGAGAACACCATGGATTCGTCAGCATCCCCGCGCCGCATCGTGATCACGGGCGCAGCCGGTGCGCTAGGCCGGGCCGTCACCCAGGCGTTCGCGGACGAGGGGGCCCGGTTAGCCCTGATCGACCGGGGCGTGGACGCCCTGCGGGCACAACCACCGGTGCCCGAGGCCGCCGACTGGCATTTGCTGCTGGCGGCCGACGTGACCTCGCCGGACAGCATGGCGGTGGCGGCACGCACCATCCTCGATGCGTTTGGGGGTATCGACGTACTGGTGCACGTGGCTGGCGGCTTCGAGATGGGAGAGTCCGTCCATGCGCTCAGCCGGGAGTCCTGGATGCGGATGATGGATCTCAACGCCTGGTCGCTGGTTGCCGTCACGCAGCACCTGGTGCCCGCCATGCTTGCCCAGGGCGCAGGCAAGGTGGTGGCGGTCACGGCGCGCGGCGCGGCCAGCGGGGCCGCCGCGATGGGGGCCTATTGCGCGTCCAAGAGCGCGCTGCAGCGTCTGGTGGAAAGCCTGTCGCACGAGGTGCGCAGGGGCGGCGTCAACGTCAACAGCATCGCGCCGAGCATCCTCGACACCCATGCCAACCGCGCGGCCATGCCGGCCGCCGACCCGAGCGACTGGGTCTCGACCGCGGCGGCGGCGCGCGCCATTGCCTTCCTCGCCTCGGACGCCGCGCAGGCTATCCATGGACAGCACCTGGTGCTGGACGGGTTGAGTTGATCCGCGGCCGGCACGTGGGCCGGCGCGGTGCGAGGCTTGCCACAGGGGTTCCCTTGACCCGGCAGGCGCAAGGCCTGCCCGGGACATTGCGTCCATGTCGCGCAGGTAGTCGTTCTTCGCCGCGATTGGCGCTTGACGTGTACATGGCATGGGAAGTGGATCCGGGAGAACCCCGGTGAGGACGCAAGCGGAGAACCATTTCGATGCTAGGGTAAATCCTAGGCACGTTTTCCCAAGAGCTGGGAATCGCAGTTTTGATATTCGGGAAAACGCGCGCATGCTCTCGTCCCATGCAGATCGAAACCGACGCCCCCGAAACCAACTACCCCGCCGCTGGCGCGGATCGCGTGCTGTTCGTGCTCGCCGCCTTGGCCCAGCAGGGCAAGCCGATGACCGTGCGCGAACTGGGCGCTGCCACCGGCTTGCCCAAGAGCACGCTGTATCGCCAACTGGTGCTGCTCAAGAAATGGGGCTTCGTGCTGGAGTCGGACGGACGATATGCGCCCGGTCCGATCAGCCTGCAGCTGGCGCTTGGCTTTGACATGGCCTCGCACCTCGCGCGCGAAGCGCAGCCGGAAATGCAATGGCTGGCACAGCAAACCGGCGAGAGCGTAGGGCTGGTGGTGGCGGCCAAGGATCAGGCGGTTTGCCTGGAAATGATTGAGAGCCGGCAGTCGCTGCGTTGCTCATTTGAAAAGGGGCGCGGCGTGCCATTGCGAGCGGGGGCGTCGGCAAAGTCCCTGCTTGCGTTCATGCACGAGGACGCACGCCGGCGCATCGTGCTTGGCCTGCCCGATATGGACGCCATGCAGGCAGAGCAATTGCTGGACGAACTTGCTGGCATCGAGCGGGCCGGCTATGCAGTCAGCCAGGGCGAGGTGGATGCCGGCGTATGGGGCGTCAGCGTGCCGGTGTTCCGCCGGCGCGAGAAGACAGCGGCGGTCGGCTCCATCACGCTGATGGCGCCGGCCACCCGCACGCAGGGGCGCGAGCCGCTCCTGATCGAGATGACGAGGTCGGCCGCAGGAAGAGTCTCGGCCGGACTCCAGGCCTTCTAGTACCCGGCACCCTGGCGCCCGGTACCGAATACGCAATAACCAGTACGAAATCCAATACCTACGAGAGGAGCGACTGATGAATCTTCGACGCAAATGCCTGCTTATTGGCCTGATGGGCCTCAGCCTGGCCACCGGCCTGGCGCGAGCCCAGGACAATGCAGTCCTGCGGGTGGCCACTGATGCCACCTTCCCGCCAATGGAATTCGTCGAGAACGGCAAGCGCACGGGCTTCGATGTCGAGTTGGTCGAAGCGCTCGCCAAGACGATGGGCAAGCGCGTCGAATGGACCGACATCGATTTCAAGGGGCTGATCCCCGGCCTGATCTCGCGCCGCTTCGATATGGCGGTGTCCGGCATCTACATCACCGAGGAACGCCGCAAGGTGGTGGATTTCACCGATCCCTACTACACCGGAGGCCTGGTCGCGCTGGTTAAAACTGGCAATACCGCCATCAATACCCCGGCGGATCTCAATGGCAAGAAGGTAAGCGTGCAGGTCGGTACCAAGTCAGTCAATTTCCTGCGCGAGAACTATCCGCAGGTCCAGCGCGTGGAAGTCGAAAAGAACCAGGAAATGTTCAACCTGGTCGAGATTGGCCGCGCGGATGCGGCAGTGACCGGCAAGCCCGCCGCAATGCAATATGTCAAGGCGCGCGGCGGTATGCGCGTGGTCGAGAAAGCCCTGACCACCGAGGAGTACGGCATGGCGGTGCGCAAGGATACGCCGGAGCTGACGCGCGCGGTGAATGCCGCCCTGGCCAAGCTCAAGGCCGATGGCACCTATGCGCAGTTGATCCAGAAATGGTTCGGCGCCGCGCATAAGTAAGGCGGGAAGACATCATGGAACTGGACTTCTCGCCGGTCTGGGCCGGCTGGCCCGACCTGGTGCGCGGCGCCGTGGTCACGGTCGAGGTGACAGCCTGCGCGCTGGTGCTCGGGTGCGTGATGGGCTTGCTGGTTGGCATCGGCCGGCTCGATCCGCGGCGCCGCGTCGTGTATGGCATCTGTACCGCCTACGTGACCGCGATTCGTGGCACGCCCTTGCTGGTGCAACTGTTCTTGCTGTTCTTCGGGCTGCCGCAATTTGACATCCTGCTACCGGCATTCGTTTGCGGCGTGATCGGCCTGGGCATCTATTCCGGCGCCTATGTCTCCGAGATTGTGCGGGGCGCGATCCAGTCTGTCGACAAGGGTCAGATGGAAGCCGCGCGTTCCATCGGCATGTCGTCAGGCCAGGCGATGCGCGCGGTGATCCTGCCGCAAGCGATCGTGCGCATGATTCCGCCGCTAGGCAATGAGTTCATCGCATTGATCAAGAACTCCGCACTGGTATCGCTGCTGACCATTCACGACGTGATGCACGAAGGGCAGAAGATCATCAGTGTGTCCTACCGCTCGCTGGAGGTGTACCTGGCGATCGCGTTGGTCTATCTGCTGCTGACTAGCGCCGCGGGATTGTTCCTGCGGCACATGGAGCAACGGCTGCGTATGGGAGGCATGGTGCAATGAGCGATTCCGCAATCATCCGGATCCGCAATCTGGGCAAATCCTTCGGCGACCATACGGTACTGAGGGGCATCGATTTCGATGTGGAGCCGTCGCAAGTGGTGGTTGTGATCGGGCCCAGCGGCTCGGGCAAAAGCACGTTCCTGCGCTGCTGCAACGGCCTGGAGCAGGCTGAGAGCGGCACCATCGAGATCTGTGGCACCAGGCTGCTCGATCAGGGGCAGCTGATCGCCGACCCTGAACTGAACCGCTTGCGCACGGAAGTCGGGATGGTGTTCCAGTCCTTCAATCTGTTTCCCCACCTGTCCGTGCTGCACAATGTCACGCTCGGTCCTCGCATGCTGCGCGGCGCCTCGCGCGACGACGCCGAGCGCAAGGCGATGGCGCTGCTGGAGAAAGTGGGCCTGGCACATAAAGCGCACGCCATGCCGGCCAGCCTCTCGGGCGGGCAGAAACAGCGCGTGGCCATTGCGCGCGCGCTCGCCATGGCGCCGCGTGTGATGCTGTTCGACGAGCCCACCTCCGCGCTCGATCCCGAACTGGTGGGCGAGGTCCTGCAAGTGATGAAGGTGTTGGCCGCCGAAGGCATGACGATGGTGGTGGTCACGCACGAGATGGGCTTTGCCCGCGAGGTCGCCGATGTCGTGGTGGTGATGGACGGCGGCGGCATCATCGAAGCCGGTCCGCCGTCCGTCATCTTCTCCGCGCCCACGCAGGAGCGCACGCGCGGTTTCCTGCAAGCCGTGCTGACGCGGCAATGAGCATGGCAATGACAGAGTCTCTTTGGCAGGGCCGTACCGACGCCGGCGAGCGTGGCGATACCAGGCGCTTGTTCCATGTTGTGCGCGCCGCGGGCGCGCCGCTGCCGGCCGGATCGCCGGTGCTGGTTGGGTTCGCCTGCGATGCCGGCGTGCTGCGCAACCAAGGCCGCGCCGGCGCGGCGCAGGGGCCGGATGCAATCCGCCGCGCCCTGGCCAATGTGCCGGCGCACGGACTGCCGGCCTTGTACGATGCCGGCAACGTGATCTGCGAAGACGATGCACTGGAAGCCGCCCAGGAACGCCTGGCGGGGGCGGTCCGTGCCGTGCTGGATGGCGGCGGCTTGCCGCTGGTGCTGGGCGGCGGCCACGAAGTCGCCTGGGGCAGCTGGCAGGGGTTGCGGGCGCATCTGGATGCCGCCGGCGACGACGGCCGCCTGCTGATCGTGAATATCGACGCACACTTCGACTTGCGTACCAGCCGGCCAGCAAGTTCCGGAACGCCGTTCGACCAGATCGCGTGCGAGAGTGCGCGCCGCGGGCAGCCGTTCGACTATGTCTGCCTGGGCGTGAGCCGTCTCGCCAATACCCCGGCCCTGTTTGCCCGGGCCGACGAACTGGGCGTGTCTTACGTCGAGGATGTCGACTTGCAGGAACGGCATCTCGATGCTCGCCTGGCCGCGTTGAGGGAGCGCATGGCCCTGGCCGGGCATGTCTATCTCACCATCGATCTGGATGCGCTGCCGGCCGCCGTCATGCCAGGCGTCTCGGCGCCTGCTGCCTTTGGCGTGCCGCTGGCGGTAGTCGAGGCGCTGGTGGGCGAGGTGCGGCGCAGCGGCAAGTTGCGCGTGGCCGACCTGGCCGAGTACAACCCCAACTACGACCGCGATCATCAGGGCGCGCGGGTGGCGGCACGGCTGGCGTACCGGCTGCTGGCCTGAGGCGGGGTCCGCTTTTCGAGTGCCGTCTATTTGCGCCGTGCCAGCGGTAGCGTCGCCAGCCGCTCCAGCACCACCGCGCGCATGCCCGCCGGAGCCGGTAGTTGTTCCAGCAAGGCGGGCCATCGCTCGTGGGCCATGGCCACCGCATCTTTGACGGCGGCGGTGGCGATGCGCCCGGCGATTTTCGCCTCGCGCGCGAACTCGCGGTAGGTTTGCAGGGTTTGCACGCGCTGCTGGCGGTCGATGACGACGTTCTGGCCGAAGCCGGCRAAGCCSGRCAGSGCCGCCACGCTGACGATGTCGTAGGCAGGCGACAGCTCTGGCGCGATGCCGTTGCGGTACAGGAAGGAGAAGTTCTTCAGGTGGGCGTCGCTGTTGCCCAGCAGGGTGTTGACGGCCTGCCGGATAAAGAACTGCCGCACATCCTCGATCCCGCGCACGCTCAGCCGCTCCAGCAATTGCACCAGCACGGCGTAGGCGTCGCGGCCGGCGTACTTGCGATTGGGCATGCGGGTCAGCAACTGGCAACCGTCCTCGGCATGCACGCGTCCGCCCGGCTCGCGGTCGAAGCGGTCCACGGCGAGGAAGTGCAGATCCGCGCCAAGGGCTTCGGCCATGCCTTCCACCTCGATGGCGGCCAGCGGCGCGGGCCGGCACGGCGCGACCGCCACGCCGGCGGCCTGTGCCAGTTGCATCGACACGTATTCGTTGAAGACCTGGCTGTCGTCGTTGCGCGTGGGCAGCTTGGCGATCAGGTCCGACAGGTGCCCGTGGGTGGGCATGGTGTAGCGCTTGCCGGCATGCGCGGTGGATAGCGCAATCTTGTTCTGCACGCCCGAGACCGAGGCCGCGCCTTCGGTGGCGCCTTCGATGACGGCAATTTCCAGGTTGTCCGCGCCACCCGTCACGCCAACCGTGCGTACGTGCGCGGGCAGGGCGTCGATGGGCGCGGGGCGCACCACCACCGCGCCGGGCAGGTCCTCGCCGGCGGCGGCCAGGATGCCGAAATCGTCGCGGTCCTCGGGATGATGGCGTGTGGCTTCCAGCCGCTTGCGCAATTCGCTTTCGGGCAGCAGCCCGGCGAAATAGGGCGGCAGCGCGCCGTTGGTGTTGTAGAGCGCGGGGTGGAAGGGGTTGGCCAGTACCGCCGCGGTCAGCGTGTCATTGCCGGGAAAGGTCAGCGAGAGGCTGAGCGTGGGCCGCAACGGGTCGCCACGAAAGGCTTCCGCGGGTACAAAGCGGCAGGTGCGCTCGACTTCGCACAGGTAGCCGCACAGTACGCCGTGCAGGTGTACCTCCAGGTAGCGGGGGCGCAGTCCGGGGCTCACGGTTCCTGCTCCAGGAACATCTCGACCGATGTCCTGGCTTCGCGGTCCGGGCCGCTGTCCTTGCCTTCGATCAGGCGCCGCACGGCGAGCAGGTGCTCGCGGGGCACCAGCACCCATTCCGCATCAAGCGCCGCGCCCACGGCTTCGAGTGTGGAGGCGCGCACATCATGCCGGCCGCTCAGTGCCGTGGTGAGATTCGACGGCGCCATGCCAATCAGCCGCGCCACGTCCCCAAGCGAGGACTTCCGTGCGGCGCGGCGGGCCTGAAGCTGGTCGTAGAAGGATGGCATAGCATAGTTTCACATCAAAAAGATATGAAATATCATAGCACAAGCTGTCTACGTATTATGGTATTACATAATTTATTGGTAATTATTATTAAATAACAATCAACGGCAGGCGAATTGCCCGCGAGTCGATACCAACGCCCGAGCGCAACGCTTCCGGGGTGGCCAAAGCCAATGGCGAATGATTTCACGCGGTCTTGTGACGGGCCGACGCCAGCGCGGCGGGTGCCGGGATCCGGAAGCGGCCGATCTCGTCCGGCGCGCACTGGGCGATCAGTCCCGTTTCCCAGGCCAGGTAGGCGCGGGCGGCGTCCTTGTTGCCTTCGTGGCGGTCGTGCACGAAGAAAAGGTAGTCGATACGCGTCTCGGGGGGCAGCGGCGTGGGTTCGGTTGCTTCGGGCAGGCCCGCGGCTTGCCAGGTTTGGTAGCCCTCGGCCAGGCGATACACGTGCCGGTAGCCTTCGGCCAGCAGGTCCAGGCCGGCCAGGTTGGCAATATGCGGCTCGCTGGCGATCAGGATGACCGGATGGTCGTGCGTGGCGCCGAGGCGGTCGAGCGTGGCCGGCAGGCGCGGGCGGATCGACCAGGCTGCGCCTTTGGCATGGCCGCGTGCGTATTCGGCGCTGTCGCGCAGGTCGAAGCGCAGCGCATCGGGCGCTTCGGCATACAGAGCGCGCAGCAGGTTGGCGTCGAGCACCGGCAGGGCATGGGCGGGCAGGGTGCGCGGCGGCGCGGGTGCCTTGACGGCGGCATTGACGCCATGGGCCAGCACGGCGCTCTCGTAGCCGATCTGGTGCAGCCAGCTCGCCACCACGGGCGCCCGCACGCCGTCGTCGTCGAACACGATCACGCGGCCGCCGCGTACGCCGATGTACTGGTCGGTGGCCTGCACCAGCTGGCCACCGGGCGCATGCTGTGCGCCGTCGATCGATCCCTGGGCGAATTCCTCCGCGGTGCGGATGTCGAGCAGGTAGGTGGTGCGGCGGTCGTCGTCCAGCCACTGCTGCGCCTGCGTGGCCGACAGCGCGGGCAGCCCGTCGCGCTGCAGCAGCCGGGCCGAGCGCGCACGCGCCTCGGCCAGCTCGCCGGCTGCCGGGGCTGGCGGGTAGCGGCGCTGGCTGCCGTGTTCCAGCGCGTAGTCGGCCAGGTACCAGCCCTGCGTGCCGTTTTCCAGCGCCAGCACCGGATTGGGCAGGCCGAGGTTGCGCAGCGTCTGGGCCCCGATGATGCTGCGCGTGCGCCCGGCGCAGTGCACCACCACGGTGGTCCGTGCATCCGGCAGCAGGGCGGACAGGCGCAAGGCCAGCTCGCCGTTGGGCAGGCTGTGCGCGCCGGGGATGGTCATCTTCTGGTGTTCATCGAAGGTGCGGCCGTCCACCAGTACCAGGGGCTCGCCGGCGGCGCGGCGCGCTACCAGTTCCGCGGCGCTCAGGCGCGGCGTTTCCTGCAGGTGTTCCACCAGTTCGCCAAACGTCTTGGACGGCACGTTGACGCCTTTGAACAAAGTGAAGCCGGCCAGAGCCCAGGCCGGCGCGCCGCCGGCCAGYAGCGTGACGTCCCGGTAGCCCAGCGCCGCCAGCCGTTGCGCCGCGCGCCCGGCCACGCCGTCGCCGTCGTCGAGCAGCACGATGCGCTCGCCCAGGCGCGGCGCCAGGCGCGCCACGTCCAGTTCCAGCCGGCTGTAGGGCAGCGGCACGGCGAAGAAGGGATGGCCCTCGCCATGCTGCCCGTGCTCGCGCACGTCGAACAGCGCCAGCGGCTGGCCGTCGTTAAGCCAGCCGCGCAGGGCGGCGGCATCGATGGATCGGGTCATGGATTGCTCTGCGTGAAGAAGGGGGTTAGGGCGCTGTCCATTGCAGCCTCAGGCGGCGATCTTTTCGCTGCGGTTCAACTGGGTGGCGTTGTAGTTGACGATACGCCCGGTTTCCGGCTCGATACCGATGYGGCCCGTCAGGGTTTCGAGCGGACGGCCGTAGAGGTGGAAATGCAGTGTCGGCGCGTCGCCGACCACGTGAATGCTGTGGATGTCTTGCGGCAGGAAGCTGATCGGCGTGCCCGGGCGCACCACCAGTTCGCGCTCCAGTTCGATGCTGGCCCGCTCGGGGTTGCTGCCGTCGTCGGTGCGGCGGTAGACGCGGTTGAGTTCATCGCCCTGCACGGCCACGATCACGGCCCAGGTGTCGTGGTTGTGCGGGATGGTTTTCTTGCCCGGCACGATCGAGTTGAGGTAGAGCGCCGGCAACTGGCCTTCCTCGCTCAGGCGGTAGCGGGTGGAGGTGGTGGCGCCATCGCCGGGCGGCGGAAAGTCGGCAAAGCCGAACAGGTCCTTGCGGCTGGCCAGGTTCTGCAGGACCGCGGCGACCTGTGCCAGCGTGGCGCGGTCGATGTCGCGCTGCGCGGTCAGTGCGCGGACCTCGGCAAGGGTGGTGGCAATGGCGGCAGTGCGCTGGTTCCGGGTCGTCATGGGGAGTCCTTGGTCGGTGCGAAGCCGCGGCGGGTGGCGGCAGGCCTTTACTCTAAGGAATACGAGGCTGCGCAAGAACGAACAATATCGACGATGCATATGCGAAGCCGTGCCGGCGGGCGAAGCGCACCCATGCGCGGCGGCCACGGCATAACGATCTGCGATCTGATTCGTTAGCCGGCGGCGCAACTTCTCTTAGGCTCTAGTGTCCGGTGCGCGGGCAAGCCATTGGCCGCGCAAGCCGCGCACTGTCCCCGCACTCTCCCAGCATTCACGAAAATCCCTCGCCATGACCATTACCGACCTGACCCAGACCCTTGTCGATGACGCGGCCGCCGGCGACGTAAGCGATGCCCGCGCCGCCGCCGTCGCGGCCTTTATCGCCCGCGCCCGCAAGATCGCCGCCCGCCAGGCCGCCGACAGGGCGCCGCTGGCCGCGCTGGCCGACGAACTGGTGGCGCTGGCCGGCCAGGCGCACCTGTTCCCGCCCGAGCACTTCCCCGTGGACACGGCACGGCCCGCCGCGATCTACCGGCTGGCGGAAGATCCGGACGGCGGCTTCGCGCTGTTCGCTTCCGCCGGCCTGCCCGGCAAGGCGCAGCCGCCGCACGACCACACCACCTGGGCGGTGATCGCCGGGGTGCGCGGCGTCGAGCGCAATGTCATCTTCCACCGCAGCCAGGGCAGCAGGCCCGGCCAGGACACGCTGGAGCCGCTGCGCCAGCTCGACGTGCGCGCGGGCAATGCCATCACCTTGTCGCCAGCCGATGTGCATACCATCGAGCTGACCGGCGACACGCCCGGGCTGCACCTGCACTTCTACGGCCTCACGCTGACCCGCCTCGCCGCTCGCGTGAAGTTCGAGCCCGTGCCCGAGGACGGCACCCAGTACACCTGCCGCACCTTTGCCGCGCCGGCGCTGATCCGCCATCCGCTGGTGAGCCCGGCCGCGCTCAAGCGCGCCATTGCAGCGGGCGAGGAACTGGCCGTGCTGGACGCGCGCGAAGAAGGTGCATTCTCGCGCGAGCACCTGCTGTTCGCGGTGCCCGCGCCGCTGGGCCGGCTCGAGACCACGATCGACCGCCTGGTGCCGCGCCGGACTACGCGCATCGTCGTGACGGACCTGGCGGAAGATATCGCCCACGCGGCCGCGGCCAAGCTGCTGCGTTTCGGCTATACGAACGTCTCCGTGCTGGAAGGCGGCACGCGCGCCTGGCAGGCGGCGGGCTATGAGGTATTCAGCGGCACCAACGTGCCAAGCAAGGCCTTCGGCGAGGTGATCGAGCATGAGCTGCGCACGCCGTGGATCACCGCCGAGACGCTCAGGCTCTACCAGGAGCGCGGCGACAACGTGGTGGTGGTGGACAGCCGCCCCTTCACGGAATTCCAGAATATGAGCATTCCCGGCGCGGTCGACTGCCCCGGCGCGGAACTGGTCTACCGCATCGGCGAGATCGCGCCCGATCCCGCCACGCTGGTGGTCGTCAATTGCGCCGGCCGCACGCGCAGCATCGTGGGCGCGCAGACGCTGATCAACGCGGGCATTCCCAATCGCGTGGTGTCGCTCAAGGACGGCACCATGGCCTGGCTGCTGGCGGGCTACAAGCTGGACCACGGCCAGACCCGCTTCGCGCCGCAGCCGTGCGATGCGGCCCAGGCGGCCGCGCGCGAGCGTGCGGCGCGGGTGGCCGAACGCGCCGGCGTGCGGCATATCGATGCGGCGCAGCTGGCCGCCTTCGAGCAGCAAGCCGGCGCACGCACGCTGTACCGCTTCGACGTGCGCTCGCCCGAGGAATACGCGGCAGGGCACCTGCCCGGCTGGCGCAGCGCGCCCGGCGGGCAACTGGTGCAGGCCACCGACGCCTACGCCGGCACCCGCCGCGCCCGCATCGTGCTGGCCGACTGGGATGGCGTGCGCGCGCAGATCACGGCCGCGTGGCTGGCGCAGTTCAGCGGGCATGAGGTCTACCTGTTCCGTCCCGCGCCGCTGGCGCCGCGCGAGTCCGGGCCGGAGCCCGTGCGCGTACTGCGTGCCTCCGAGGTGGAGGCGCCCTGGATCGAGGTGGCATCGCTCGCCGAGTTGCAAGCGCGGGGCGGGGTAAGCGTGGCCGACGTGGACAGCAGCCTTGCATTCCGCCGCGGCCATGTGCCTGGCGCCTGGTTTGCCACACCGGAGAAGGTGGCGCTGGTGCTGGAGCACGGGGAGGCCGAAGACATCATCGTCGTGACGTCATCGGACGGCGTGCTGGCGCAGGCGGTTGCGGCAGAGTTGCGCCGCACCAGCGGGCGCGACGTGCGGGCACTGCTCGGCGGCAATGCGCGCTGGCAGGCGTTGGGCCTGCCTGTTGAACCGGCGGGGGCGGGTAGCGCTGCCGCGGCGCGCGTGCTGACCGGTGACGAAGACGCGTGGTACAGCGCTTATGCCTATGAGGACGAGAACCGCCGCAAGGCGGAGATGCATGCCTACCTGAACTGGGAGATCGGCCTGGTCGATCAGCTGGAACGCGATGGCGATCTGCCGGTGCGGCTGGTGGACTATCGGCAGGGCTGAGCGCGGGGAGAGGGCGCGCGCGCCATATACCGCCATACCGATAGCGCTCACATCACGTGAGCGCTTTCCCTCCCGCCTCAACGCAACGAAATCCCCGAAGCCGCGATCACGGAAGCGTACTTCGGCAAATCGCGCGACAGCGTAGCGTCCAGCTCCTGCGCCGACGAACCCACCACCACATATCCCGCATCCTCCAACTGCCCACGCGTGGCCGGCACATTGAGCACCGCCGCCACATCGCGGCTGATGCGCTCCACCACCTGCGTCGGCGTGGCCGAGGGCGCGATCAGCCCCTGCCAGCTCTCCACCGCAAAGCCGGCGGCCCCGGCTTCCGCCATGGTCGGCACTTGCGGCAGTGCCTTCGAACGATAAGGCGTCGTGACCGCCAGCGCCGTCAGGCGCCCTGAGCGCACGTAGTCCGTGACCGCCGCCAGCGTGATCAGCGTGGCATCGATATGCCCGCCCAGCAAGTCCACCGTGGCGGGTGCGCCACCGGCATACGGAATGTAGTTGACCTTGATGCCGACCTGCCGCGACAGCATTTCGTGCGCGACGTGGGCTATGCCGCCGTTGCCCGGCAGGCCAAGCGTCAGTTCGCCTGGCTTCTTGCGCGCGAGCGCGATGTAATCCTGGAGACTGCGCACGCCCAGGTCCGGCCGCGCCACCAGGATCTGCGGATTGACCACCGCCTTGCTCACGCCGCGAAACGCATGGCCCGTGTCATAGGGCAGCGTCTTGAACAGCGAGGCATTCAGCGTCACGCCTTCCCCGCCCAGCAGCAGCGTATGGCCGTCAGGCCTGGCCCTTGCCACCTGTGCCGCGCCCAGGGTGCCGCTGGCGCCAACCACGTTTTCCACCACTACCGGCTGCCCCCATTTCTCGCTGAGCTTGAGGGCCAGCGTGCGCGCGAGCTTGTCGGCGCTGCCGCCGGGAGCCACCGGCACCACGATGCGCACGGGACGCGAGGGAAAGGCCTCCGCGGCTTGCGTGGCGTGGCTGTGGAACGGAACGCCTGCGATGGCTGCCACGCCGGCAGCGACAGGAAGGCAGGAGAGGGTGCGGAGCACAGTGCGGCGTTGCATGGGATGTGGCCGGAGGCGAATCGAGCGCAAAGCTTAGAAAGCGCGGCGGGCAAGGCCAACGAATCTTTCCGCGCATGGATATGCGGTGTGGCCCGGCCTGGCGGCACTGCGACCGGCAACGCGCAGCGCATAACGATGGGCTCAATGATTCGTTCCGTGTTCATCGGCGCATGGGTACAGTTTGCTGACCGCATGGCGCACCGGACGCTCCAGCCAGCCCCTCCGGCGGCATGCCATTCGCGCAAGACACGACTTCGCCTACAAGAACTCGAACACACCATGACCCGTATCTTTCCCCTGCGTTCCCCGCGTCCCATCGTCCTCGCCGCTGCCATGCTGGCAGGTACCTTCCTCGCCGGCGCCGCCCATGCCGACGCCACGCTCGACAAGATCCGCCAGCGCGGCAGGATCGTGGTCGGCGTCATGCTGTCCGGCAGCGCTTTCGGCTCGATCGATCCCGCCACGCAGAAACCCGTGGGCTTTAACGCGGAGCTTGCGCAGGATCTCGCCAGGCAACTCAACGTGGAGCTGGAAACGGTGCAGGTGCAGCCCTCCAACCGCGTGCAGTTCCTGCAGCAAGGCAAGGTCGATGTGCTGATCGCATCGATGGAATACAACGCCGATCGCGGCGAGCAGCTCGGCCACGTGCCCACGCCTTACTACCGCGTGGGCGGCGCCGTGATCGTGCCCAGGCAGAGCGATATCCGCCGCTGGGAAGACCTCAAGGGCAAGACGGTCTGCATCTCGCAAGGCAGCAGCTATACGCGGCCGGTACAGGTGGAATACGGCGCCATCCCGAAGGGCTTCAAGGGCTCGGCGGAATCGCTGCTGGCCCTGCGCGGCGACAACTGCGCCGGCGCCGTGCACGACAACACGCTGCTGCAACCGCTGGTGCGCGGCAATCCCGAGTGGCAGAACTACCGCATCGTGCTGCCGGAACTGAACCCCGCGCCCACCGTGATCTGGACCCGCAAGGGCGAGCAGGACACCATCCAGGCCGTCGACCGCATCGTGCAGAACTGGCATCGCAGCGGCTGGCTGGTGGCTACCGAGAAGAAGGCCGGCATCCAGCCGCCTTCGCCTGCGCTGACCGAACTGCACGACAAGTTCAAGGGCGGCCGTTCCTGATGGATGCAGCGATTGCCTGGGGGATCGAGGTGGCGCGCCGCTTCGGCCTGAACTATGCATTTCTTGCCGATGCCTATGACCGCGCTTCCTTCGTGCATGGCGCATGGGTCACCGTGCAACTGGTGGTCTGCGCGCTGGCCGGCAGCCTGGTGGCGGGGGTGGCCATGGCGGCGTTGCTGACTTCGCGCCGGCCATTGCTGGCCGGTGCCACGCGCGCCTTTGTGGAGGTCACGCGCAATACGCCCACGCTGGTGCAGCTCTATTGCGCCTTCCTCGTGCTCAATATGCTGATCACCCATGCCTTGCAGGATGCGCAGCGGAGCAATCCGCTCACCCCGTTCCTGTGGGTGGTGGTGGTGCTGTCGCTGCACAAGGGTGTGTTCCATGCCGAAGCCTTGCGCGCGGGCATCGAAGCGGTGCCCAGGGTCACGCTGGAGGCGGCGGCCTCGCTCGGCTTCGACCGCCGCACCTTGCTGTGGCGGGTGCAGTTGCCGCTGGCGGTGCGCTTCGCGCTGCCTGCCCTGGTCAACAACTCCGTGGATCTGGTCAAGGCCACGGCGGTGGCGTCGGCCATTGCCGTGGGCGATATCACCTATGCCTCCATCATGATCTGGACCCAGCGCGATAACGTGCTGGAACTGATGGTGCTGTTGCTGCTGTTTTTTGGCCTGCTGACCTGGGTGGTCAGCCAGGCCGGCAACTGGCTGGAACTTCGGCTGAGGATGCCCGGCTATGGCGACCGCTGATTCCATTTTCCGCGGCGCGCCGGCATGGCCGCGCGTGGGCCGCTTCGCCAGCCTGCTGTGGCTCCTGCCGCTCGTGGCGGTGGCGCTGGCCGCCACCCGCCATCCGGACCTGGCGCGGGCGCTGGCCAGCGCGTGGCAATGGTCGCCGGCGCTGGCGCGCGGCTTCCTGGTCAATATCGGCGTGAGCCTGCTGGCGATCGCGCTGGGCACCGCTGGCGGGCTGCTGGTCGGCGCGCTGCGGCTGTCGCCGCTGGCGCTGCTGTGGCGCCCGGCGCAGCTTTATGTGCAGGTGTTCCGCAATGCGCCGTGGCTGGTGCTGATCTACTTCTCCACCTATGTCTTTCCGTTCGAGCTGAACATCGGCAGCCATATCGTGCCGTTCCCGGACTGGCTCAAGGTGGTGGTGGGACTGGCGCTGCCGGCCAGCGCCAATGTGGCCGAGGTGCTGCGTGGCGCGGTGCAGTCGATCCCGCTCACGCAGTGGGAGGCGGCCAGCTCGATGGCGTTCTCGCGCTGGCAGATCCTGCGGCTGATCGTCGGGCCGCAGTGCGTGCGGCGCATGCTGCCGCCATGGATGAACCTGTACGCCACACTCACCATGAGCACCGCGCTGGCTTCGCTGGTGGGCGTGCACGATTTGCTCGATACCGCGCAGATCGCCAGCAATACCGTCAACCAGACCGCTTTTACCGTGCTGATCTACTTCATCGTGCTGGCGATGTTCTTTGCCTGGTGCTACCCGATCTCGCGCTTCACCCGTTTCCTGGAACAAAAACATGCTGTTGCCTGAACATAGCGGCGGACCCGTGTTGTCCGCGGTCCCCACGCCAGCGCCGCTGGTTGCGCTGCGCGACGTGCACCTCGCGTTCGGCGGCAACGCGGTGCTCAAGGGCATCGACCTGGAAGTGCGGCGCGGGCAGGCGGTGTCCATCATCGGCCCGTCGGGCTCGGGCAAGTCCACCATCCTGCGTTGCATGACGGGCCTGCTGGCCCCGCAGCAGGGCACGGTGACGGTGGGCGGCGTGGCGGTGCGCGAGCTGCGCAGCGAGGCCGAGCGCATCGCGCTGCGCAAGCGGGTGGGCTTTGTCTTCCAGCAGTACAACCTGTTTCCGCACCTGACCGTGTTGCAGAATCTCACCATCGCGCCACTGCGCGTGCTGGGGCGTGGCCGGGCCGAGGCCGAGGCTACCGCCATCGAGCTGCTGCGCAAGGTGCGCCTGGCCGACAAGGCGGGCGCCTATCCGGGCGAGCTTTCCGGTGGCCAGCAGCAGCGCGTGGCGATTGCCCGCGCGCTGGCGATGGAGCCCGAGCTGATCCTGTTCGATGAGGTGACTTCAGCGCTGGACCCGGAAACGGTGGGCGAGGTGCTGAACGTGATCAGCGACCTGGTGGCGGAGGGCCTGACCTGCCTGCTGGTCACGCATGAAATGCGCTTTGCCGAGGAGATCAGCGACGAAGTGTATTTCACCGAGAGCGGGCGGATCGTCGAGCATGGCCCGGCGCGCCGCATCTTCAGCGAACCGCGCAGCGAGCGCACGCGCGCCTTTCTCAACCGCGCGCTGGGCGCAGCGCCGCGCGTGGCGGCCGATCCCTTCGTCTTCTCTTTCGACAAGCTGCGCTTTGCTGTTTGAGCGCCGCCCGGTCCAATCCCCATCGAAGAACCATGAGCCATCATCGCGATACCCAACTGATCCACGCCGGCACGCCGCCCTTCAGCCAGGGCCACGGTCCGGTCAATGTGCCGGTGGTGCGGACCAGCACCGTGCGTTTCGAGAATACCGACGCCTACGACGATATCCGTGCCCGCCATGCGCGCGGCGAGCGCGTCAGTTCCTACGGCCGGCAGGGCATGGACACGCATCGCGCGCTGGAAGACGCAATTGCCGCGCTGGAAGGCGGCAACCGTACCTTCCTTGCGCCTTCCGGGCTGGCGGCGATCTCGCTGACGTTCCTGGCGCTGCTCTCGCCCGGCGATCATGCGCTGGTGGCGGACAGCGTCTACGCGCCGGTGCGCCGTCTGGAGCAGACGCTGCTGCGCCGCCTGGGCATCGAGGTCAGCTATTTCTCGCCCAGCCAGCACGATGTGGACGCGCTGATCCGTCCGAATACGCGCCTGCTTTACCTGGAGTCGCCCAGTTCGCTGTTGTACGAGGTGCTGGACCTGCCGCGCCTGTCGCAGATCGCGCACCGGCATGGGGTGGTGGTTGCCGCCGACAATACCTGGGCGTCCGGTCACGTGCTGCAGCCGCTGGCGCTGGGCGTGGATATATCGATCCTGGCCTCGACCAAATATATCAGCGGCCATTCCGACCTGATGCAGGGCGCGGTGGTGGTCAGGGATGAAGCGCTGGCGCACCGGATTGCCGATACCCACGATAGCTTCGGGCTGGCCATCGGCGCGGACGATGCCTACCTGGCGCTGCGCGGCATCCGCACGCTGGCGGTACGGCTGGCGCAGCATCATCGCAACGCGCTGGCGGTGGCGCGGTTCCTGGAAGCGCATGAGGCGGTGGGGCGGGTTTTCTACCCGGCCTTGCCCTCGGACCCCGGTCATGCGCTGTGGCGGCGGGATTTCTCGGGCGCCAACGGGCTGGTGTCGTTCGCGTTGCCCGGCGCCGATGCGGCGGCGGCGCGCAAGCTGGTGGATTCGCTGCGCTTGTTCGGGCTGGGGGCTTCCTGGGGCGGGTATGAAAGCCTGGTGCAGGTGGCCGCGCCGGAACGGCTGGCGACGCATTCGTACTGGCGAGGCACCGAGCCGGTGATCCGCCTGCATATCGGCCTGGAAGCGTCCGAGGATTTGATCGCTGACCTGGAGCAGGGGCTGGAATTGGCATTGCGGGCGGCATTGCCGCAACGGCGCGCGGCGGCCTGAGCCTGGCGGCCAGCGCCTTGCGCGCGGTCACGCGGTCATTCGGGGCGAGGCTGCGCAAAAAAAGAAGCGGGACGGGAATTTGCCCGCTTCGCAAAAAAGCCAGTGTCATCGTTGCGCTGGCTTTCAGTACCCACTGGCGTGGCGGCACCGCGCGGCCATCCGCCCGCGCGGTGCCGCCTGCATCAACGGCCGCGGCGCGCGCCGCGGCCGTCAAGCCTCAGATGGCCCATCCGCCGCCGTAGAACACGGCCAGTGCCAGCGCGATGCTGACGGTTCCCACATTGAGCTTGCGGAACTCGCCGGCCACGACGCGGCCGATCACCAGGGTGCAGAAGCCGAGCATGATGCCGGTGACGATATTGCAGGTCAGCACGATAAAGACCGCGCATACCAGCCCGGCCATGGCGTCGACCATGTCGTCCATATGCAGCTTGCTGACGCTGCTGAGCATCAGCAGTCCCACGTACATCAGCGCGGGAGCGGTGGCGTACGAAGGCACCAGTCCGGCCAGCGGCGAGAAGAAGATCACCGCCAGGAAGAGCAGGCCCACTACCACCGCGGCCAGGCCGGTCTTGGCGCCGGCGGCTACGCCTACGCTTGATTCGATGTAGGCCGCGGCGGGCGCGCCACCGAAAAAGGCCGAGAAGATCGAGCTCAGCGAATCCGTGGTCAGGGCACGGCCGCCGTTGGGGATCTGGCCTTTCGCATCGAGCTGGCCGGCCTGGCCGGCAACCGCGCGGATCGTGCCGGTGGCATCGAACACGGCGGTCATCACCAGTGCCAGCACGCTGGGCAGCACCGCCAGCGACAGCGCGCCCTTGATGTCCATGGAGCCGATCAGCGTGGCATGGCCCGGCGCGCTCAGCGCGGGCAGGGCGAACACGCCGGAGAACTTGACGGCAGGGTCGAAGGCCAGGCCCAGCGCGGAGATCGCGACGATCACCAGCAGGATGCCGCCGGGCACCTTGCGGCGTTCGAGCCCGAAGATCGCGGCCAGGCCAAGGATCGACATCACCACCGGGAACGCCGTGATCTTGCCCAGCGCAACGGGCAGGCCGGCGCCCGGATTCTTGATCACGAGCCCCACGTCGTTGGACGCGATCAGCAGCAGGAACAGACCGATGCCGATCCCCGTGCCGTGCGCCACGCCGGATGGCAGGTTGCGCAGGATCCAGGAGCGCACCCCGGTCACGGAAATGGCGGTGAACACCACGCCCATCAGGAAGATCGCACCCAGCGCGACGGCCGGGGAGAGACCCTGCCCGAGCACCAGCCCGAAGGCAGTGAACGCGGTCAGCGAGATGGCGCAGCCGATGGCGATCGGCAGCCTGGCCCACACACCCATCAGCAAGGAGCCGAAGGCCGCGGTCAGGCAGGTGGCGACGAATACGGCACTGGAGTCAAAGCCCGCCTTGCCGAGCATGCCCGGCACCACGAACACGGAATACACCATGGCCATGAACGTGGTGACGCCGGCAAGCGCCTCGCGCCGGCCAGTGCTGCCGCGCGCACTGATCTGGAAGTAGCGGTCAAGGAAGCCATTGACTTCGATGGCCTCGATGGTGTCGATGGCCTTGGCCTCGATCGCTTCGGTACCGGGGGCGGCGGCACGGCCGGGGAACGGCTGCTCAAGCATGGCGGAGTGTCTCCTTTGTGGTGCACTGGGGCGGCGGCTACGCCGCTCGTATTCCAGGCTGTCTCGCTTTTTCGTTGTCGTTACCGGGGCAGGTCTGCGGGCCGCCGCGCACTGGGTTGTGTCGCGTCCGGCACTGCATTTGCCGCGGTACGTCGCTGTCGGCCGGATCTTCGCCACTCCGTGCTGGTGGTGCCGGTCCGACATGGCGCAAGACTAAGGGAGGCGCAGGATTCGTTCATAACGGCGCAGACATGCCTGTTATTGGGATTTGGATATATGTGAGGTGTCCCGCGGATCCCCGGTGGTGGGGGCGCAAGTCCGTGAGTTGTGGCTGCTGGCGGGTGGGCGGGCGACGATGAATGCGGTGGGGGTGGGGATGTGGCTCGGTTAGTCAGGAGTGCACTTACGTGCGGTATCGGATCTGCTGGCTTTTGTTTGAGGGGGGCCGATTCTACCAGTGGATACTGAGGTGGGCGTTGGGGTGGAGTTGGCTTTTGTGCGCAAAAGCCATATGGTATTCCGCTGCGTGGGATATCGATCACTTCTTACATTGGCGCGTCGGCAAAAGAATGGCGAAAAGCAAGACGACCCTACCGGGGCACGGGCTCTACAGTTCGGCTTTCTCTGCCTCGGCGTCGGAAGTCGGCACCAGACCGGCATCCTGTCGCCAACGCCCACGGATGCGCCCGACGTGGCATTCGAACCATGACCGCGAATGCGGGCCTGTCGGCCGCCGCGCCGGAGAACCGGGGTCATCATCCGCCCGGAAATGCGCAGAAAAAGTTCCGCGCAGGCTCTCCGCCAGTGGAGAGCGCCGGGACCGGACAACTCGGCGGATGCGGACGTCGCTTCCCATATTGGCCGCCGGATCGTTCAGCGCGAATTATGGCGTCACGATATTGAAGTCAGGTCTGAACGTGTCGAGCATGCCTGCGAGTTCGTCGAATTTTTCGCCTGCGCCTTCAACCTTCGCCTTTCCCGCCTGCGACAGCTTGCTCAGTGTGGTCGCCCCGCCCAGCACGCCTGCCAGGCCGAGCTTGTTGGTCGTGATCGTGACATCCGCCTTGGGAAGCTGTTTCCCGAGCGTATAAATCAGGACCGAATTGCGCAGTTCGATCGCGTATTGCTCGTGGGTTTCAGGATTGAGCCAGTTGACATTGAGCGTCTTCCCGGCGGCCTTCCTCCCATTCAGGCGAATGCCGGCATAGTCCAGGATCATGTCGGCGGTCATCGCATTTACCGTATCGGCCGAGGCCACGCCGGAGCCCGGTAGCTTGACGGCGCCGTGCCGCAATTCCAGGGCGCCCATCAGGAATTCGTTACGCCACGTGGGACTCTCGGTCTGGTAGGCGAGTTGCTCCAGCGCGTCGGCCCCCAGCTCGCGCGCCTCCTTGTTATCCGGATCGGCAAAGACGACGTGGTTCATCACTTCCGCCACCCAGCGATAATCGCCTTCCTGGAACGATTGCCGGGCCTTCCCGATAGCGCTTTTCGCACCGCCCATGAACTCCACGTAACGCTTGGCGGCCTCGGTGGGCGGCAGCTTGTACAGGTTTGCGGGATTAGAGTCGTACCAGCCGAGGTAACGCTGGTAGACCGCCTTGGCATTGTGATTGACTGTGCCATAGTAGTCCCGGTTGTACCATTGCTTGCCAATGCTGTCGGGGAGCTTCAGCATTTCCGCGATTTCTACCGACGTGTAGCCCTGGTTGGCAAGATGCAGCGTCTGGTCGTGAAGGTACTTGAACATGTCACGCTGGTTCTCCAGGAACGGAACGATGGCGTCGCCCCAGGTCGGCCAATGGTGTTGGGCGATCACGGCCCTGGCGCGCACGCCATAGCGATTGATCGCTTCGTTGACGGTCTTCCACCATTCCCTGGCATCGCGCACCTGAGCGCCACGCAGCGTATAGAGGTTGTGGAGGGTGTGCGTGGCATCTTCGGCCATGTTGAGCATCTGGAACTGCGGGAACCAGATCAGCATTTCCGCAGGCGCTTCGGTATTGGGCGCCATCTGGAATTCCATCTGCACGCCGTCAATCGTGCGTGTCTCGCCAGTCTTTTTTACCGAATCGGTGGGGGCGATCAAGGTGACCTCGCCAAGCGAGGTGCTCTTGCCGAGCCCGCCATCGACCTGGCCTTGCGCCCCGCGCGGCAGTAGCGATCCATACATATACGTGGCCCGGCGGCTCATGGCGGTACCGGCATAGATGTTTTCGCTGACCGCTTCTTCCAGGAAGCCCTCGGGCGCCAGTATCTTTACCTTGCCAGCCTTTACATCCGCCTCGTTCACGACGCCTTTGACGCCGCCATAGTGATCCACGTGGCTGTGGGTGTAGATCACGGCCACGACCGGCTTGCGCGGCCGGTGTTGGTAATACAAGTCAAGCGCGGCTTTCGCGGTTTCCTTGCTGATCAGCGGATCGATCAGGATAAGTCCGGTGTCACCTTCGATAATCGTCATGTTGGACAGGTCGAAGCCGCGTACCTGATAGACGCGGTCGACAACGGCGAACAGCCCGTTGAACATATTGAGCTGAGCCATGCGGTACAGACTGGGGTTGATGGTGTCGGGCGCCCCCTCGGCCTTGAGAAAATCGTATGCCGGCAAGTTCCAGGCGGCGTGCTTGCCATTCTCTGCCCGAATGACCAGGTTGGGTGTGGTGCCGATGAAACCGCGCTGCGCCGATTCGAAGTCGGTCCGGTCGTTAAACGGAAGTTCCTTGAGAATGGCGGCATTGGCTTGGCGGGTCCGGTCCGTGGCGGGTTTGCCAGGCGCCGGGGCGGATTGCGCAAAAAGGAGTGCGGGGGTGCTCGCAAGGGCAAGCGCCATTGCCAGAAGGCGTCGCCGGGAACCTGGTTTTCTCTTCATGTTTATAGTTCTTTGTCGTTATCGGTATTCACGGAAAGGGTGTCGGCCCACTACCAGGCGTGGTTGTAGTTGATGGAAAACACTTTCACATCCGCAGCGCCTGCAGGCGTGCTGACGGTCTTGAGGTAGGACATCGAGACGGCATCCGTGGGGGTGAAATTGAAGCTTCCGCTGACACCAAGCTTCAGTGTGTCCTGTGCGTTGTGTTGCTTGACGCCGTTGATCCTGGTCTGCCCACCGTTGCTATAGACCATGTCCACCGCCGCCCACAGCGCGCGGTTGAAGCTGTAGCTGTAGTGCGCCTCCAGCGTCCCCAACGGTTCTTGCTGAAGCTTTCCGTGGCCATCCGGCTTGTAGTATTCACTGTTCTCCGTGTAAAGCGAAACATTGCCATTGACGGACAGCATCGAGTTGCCAAAGGGATAGTTGAATGCAAGCTGTGGCTTGACTACCCAACGATTTCCACCGAAGTTGACCGGCTTGTTCCGGTCATACTGCCCGACGGGCACGGTGAGGAAGACTGCCGCGGTAAGAAGCGTCTGTGGTGTGGCCTTGGCAAATGCCTCGCGCGTCATTGCCGGCGCGCCAAACAGGTTGGCTGCCAGCACAACGGTCAGGTCTCCCACGCCGTTCTTGCTGAACTCGCGCGAAGCCAGCGGAGCAATGGAACTATCGATGGTGGCTGTCGCCCAGCTGTAGGGCAGCAGGAACTGGATGCCGCCGGTCTTGCCTGCAACCGGAAAGGAATACGCATAGCGGACCAACGCCATGTTCATGGTGGTGTCAACACCTTGCACTGGAAGGGTCGTGTCGAGCTGCGTGTTGGACTGAACATGGTTGTAGTAGAGATAGACCAGATTCGTGTCGATCGGGAGATTGATCCAGTCCCGGGCACCATCGGCGGCCGCAATGCCAGGCAGCAGGAAAAATAACAACGCGGCGGCCGAAGGCTTCAATCGCACGGCATCGAGATGGCATTGCCATGCAGGCCTGTGTAAAGTGCGTGTCTTTGTTATATTTTTGCTACATTTCATTGCTCGTTTTCCCAGTACACAGCGTACGGGATGAACGGCTGGGGTAACGCTTTTTCGCATGAATACTCCCAATCGGATGCGAAGTGAAACTCAATACGTGATCATCAGTGGGTGACCGGTTGATTCAGGACCGAGTGAAGGGCCGTCATTGTACTTTGTGCTGCCGGCCTGATTCCCGCTGCATTGTGTGATCGCGAGTTTTGGGGAATAACCGCGAGTTTGATGCCCGGCAAAAGCGTTACGCCAGAAGTGTGTTATGTAGGCCTATTGCATCGACGTGGACGCTGCGGAATCCTGAAACGGAAGGTGCAGGCTCGACGCGTGGCATATAGTCAGCAGTTGTCCGGAAAACTACATAGTCGTGATTGCGTGAAGGCTTCACGAGTCAACCCAATGAACCCGAGAACGGAGAAAACCATGTCGAAGAACCCCGTACGCCAAACTCTTGCAGCGATCGTTGCCGCCCTGGCGTTGCCTGCGCTGGCCGGCACCGTGACGGGCACGGCGGCTTATCGCGAGCGTATCGCGTTGCCTCCCGATGCCGTGTTTGAAGTCACGCTGCAAGACGTATCGCGCGCCGGAGCGCCAGCCAAGGTTATCGGCCGCTCCACGCTGGATCCGGCGGGCCAGCCACCCTTTCATTTCGGGGTTGCCTACCAAGACCAGGCGATTGAACCTGGCCATCGCTACGCCGTGCGGGCGGTGATCCGGCAGCACGGCCGGTTGCTGTTCACCACCGACACGCATGTCCCGGCGCTCGACGGCAGCAATGCGCCACTCCAGTTGCAGCTGGTATCGGCTTCGAGGGGCGAGGGGAAACCATCCGCCCAGGTGCCTGACAGTCCGTTGCGCGGGACTTACTGGAAGCTCACGCGGATAGGCGATGCGCCGGTCAGCGTGGCGGAGCACCAGCGGGAACCGCACCTGATCCTTGCCACCGACGAAGCGCGACTGTCAGGCAATGGCGGCTGCAACAGCCTGATGGGCGGCTTTGAAGTCGATGGGGACCAGCTTCGCATCAAAGGCCTGGCAGGCACCATGATGGCCTGCGCACAGGGCATGGCCCAGGAAACGCAGATCCTGCGCGCCCTGGAAACCGTACGGCGCTATCGCATCGCGGGCCACCAGCTCGATCTGCTCGGGGCCGACAATGTCGTGGCGGCGCGCTTCGAGGCCGTGGCGCAGCGCTAGAAGAGGCTGTTCATCGGAAGAGTGTGACGAGCGTGACTTCATCTTTGCGGGTCGCAGTGCGCATCTGTTGATGCTGTGCCCATGGCGGGCGGAGCACGCAGTTTGTCACCAGGATGGTAGCCACGGCCAGGCCGAGCCCATCGAGAGCGAGAAGTGCTCCGAGGCCGGGGACGATGCGCACAAGGGCCTTGGTGCGCGTAGTCATCTAAGGCCCTCCGCCGCAACACGCTCGGCGAGCGCAGCCCATCGTTTCGGGCTGTCTCTCACAACATGGGCATAGTAGAAGTGCCCCTCGCACTTGCCGGCGAGCATCTGGCTCTCAAGCATCGGCACCGATTCAACCAGCTCGCGCCAAGGCATTCCGGCGTAGATCGGGTCTCCGAACGGCTCCAGATCGATAACGATGGTCTTGCGGATGTTCTCGTGGTTGCGCAGGTGTGAAAGGAACCCCGCCTCAATCGGTGAGCCCACCAGTACCAAATGGTCGATCACGTGGCCGGCACGGGCATATGACCATGCGGTTTGCGCGGCCAGGAGAGAGCCGTAGCTGTAGCCGATCAGGTTGAACTGCGGAGCCTCCATCGCTATACCGCCCGCAATCGTCCACTCGCTGTCGTCGCGCGAGCGGATCGGCATTCCCGAATGGATAGCGTCAAGCAATGTGCCAGCGAATTCGTTTCCATTTGGCATGGCTGCGCCAGCGGCATGGGTCAGCCCAGCGAAGCAGTGCGCAATCCCCGCCTTCCGGAACGCATCGAGCAGCGGCTGAACATATCCGCCGTCCAGCTCGGCACTGCCCCAATACAGCGTGCCGCGGGGCTGTAACAGATAGACCTTGACCGGCGCCCGGTCCTCGATAGGCGTATGTTGCACCTTAACCGTCTTGATCGGCCGCATCAGGCGCCCGGCCCCCAAGATTTCGATCTTCATGGTCGATGCGGTGTCGCTGGCGACGCGCTCACTCATCCCCTGTTCGTCAGTGCGGCCGTCAAACGTACCCAGCTCACCGATGAGGCGATATCTCACGCGCGCCAACGGTTGCCCCGTCTGCTCGTTGATGAGCTGGATCTGTTGGTCGTACTGCGGGTTGGATGCCGCAAATATGCTCTGTGCGGGGGAGATGGCCGCGGGTGCGCCATTGCGTGCGCCCATATCGTCGAACCATTTTTCGCCGGCAAGCAGAGCAACAATGCGCGGCGGCGTCGGGCACCGGCACAGGACAATATCGCCGTCCAGGGCAATCTCGCCCATGAACTGCATCCGGCGTGGCCCGCCGGCCTTGGCAATCGTGCCAGTGCTCTTGCAGGCTTCGCAGTATGCCTGGCCTCCGATCATCGCTGTCTGGCGAGCGGGATCGCCAAAAGTGCAACCTCGGCCTGGAGAGGGCAGGATCCTGCCACCATCCTCCAGTTCGTCGTTAACGCAGGCAATTCTTCGCTTCATGGCTGGGCCTCCCAAATGCCGATGGGCCGCTTGTTCTTCTGCATACGCTCTCTCTCCGGATGGGCTATGTGCGCAAATGTAGCCCCGATTTGAGCGTAATGCCTCATTGGAATCAATGGGACAAGTACTAATTTTTTTTAGCGCCTTATAAAGAATAGCGATAGTGGAAAAAATCGTTATGAAAGATATGATTCATCCGATTCCTTTAATCATTTACTCGTCCTATCTGTGTCGTAGATTTGCTACATCCATGGAAAACAAGATTGATTGAATAGGTTATGCGAACCTTGCAATGACTGAAACACTGAAACCGAGTAAAGTATGGGCGTCTCAGCCAGATTGAGATTTTCCATCTTGACGAGTTTTGTTCTTGAAGGGAACCCATCCATATCGGATGAGATTTCCGGAGCAAATGCCAGATAGATTGGACCGGCGCGAGATCGACCGCCACGAGTCACAGGCCGTCAACGTTTTTCGTCAATCGATTTTGTCAGATCAAGGAGTGCAGGCATGGCCCTGGAAGGTTTCAAGCGAATTCAAGAATTGAGGGAAGAGGAAGCTAAACTGGGTGATAAGCTCATTGCCCTCCGGATCAAAGACAGGCAGCGGATCCTCGACGAGCTAAAAAAGGAGTTTCACGTCTTCCTCGGCGGGGAGGGTTTTTCCGTGTCGACACACGGGAAACAGATTCGCGCAAGTTACGGTGACGCCGTACTGACGCTGGATGTCCCATCCGCATCGGCTGCCTTCCTCGGGGCTATTTCCGTGCTGAAGTTGTCGGACTCACGGCTGCCGCGTCAGAAGTGGGTTCTGTCGGTCGACCCGGGCAATGTGCGGGCACCGCGCCCCACCGCGGTGGTCCAGATGCTAAGCAGCGACGAAGTCGAACGCCTGCAGGGCAGGGTAGATGAACTGAAACAAGGGCTATTGAATTTCCAGCCATGGGAATATTCCATCCAGTATTTCCGTGAAACCAATGGCGCTGGCAACGCTGCAGCGAGCAAAGGCGCGCAGGTCGTGACCACGCTGACGGAAGCACTGACAGGTATTTTGGAGGGCAAGGACTAACGGACGCGCGACCCTGGTCAACATCGGTTGCTGCCGGGGCTACCAATTGGCGCAGCAGCTCCGGGTCACCTTCATATGGGCACAGTGCGCATGCCTGGTGCTGCAAGTCGGATTTCACCCGAAGTGGGGCACTCAGCTTGATGTACACGGGTTGATGTCGATGCCGGTGAGTGGCACAAGCCGTCATTGGTTCATCTATCGGTGCCGTCGGCACAGGCTTGCCGAAATGGTCGGGCGCCAGCGCGATCGGAACCGGCGGCAACCAGTCCGCACAGACCGGCGGCGACCGGGCGGGGCCAGGTGCCAGCCCAGTGCATACGCCGCCCCCAGCAGCGCATGCCAGTGCGCATCGTGCCATGAGGGGTTCCGGCGCGGGCCACGCAAGTCAAATCGGTGTAGCCGTACCATTTCGTCTTCTGATGTGTATCGGGCTCCAGCACGTCACACATCCCCGCGATGAGGGAGTGGACGCGAAAGCGCACTGTTGTCGATGCCAGGAAAGCTAGGCTGGACTACAACGCTACAACGCCCACACGAACCCCGCTTTTGCCGGCAACCGTCCTCCATTCGGCTAGGTCAGTCCTGTAGTCTGGGCGATACGGGGCCCCGGGTGCAGCCGCAGCGATCGAAGAAGAATATATGAAATTGATTGTCAATCGTTAGAGTTGAAAACAGAATAAAACAAAGGTAAATAGGATTATTCCTATTCTATTAGGAAAAGTACGATTTTATTCAAGTGGACTTGACTTGTTGTTTGATAGAAGAATAGTATGGCCAAATATTTTAGTGATTTTTATTTAATGAAATCTGTTGCCTCCTCCGGAATCCCTGCTGAATTCGATGATGCTTTGCTCGTCGGCACCTCACCGCTCTGGTCGAGAATCGCTGGTTCGCTGAAGGCGCGTATCTTGGCTGGTGAGTGGGCGCCAGGTACAGCGATTGCAACGGAGAGCGCTTTGGCACAGCACTATCGCGTCGCGGTCGGAACTGTGCGCGCGGCGATTCACGTGTTGGTGGACCAAGGCATGCTCGAGCGGGCGCAGGGCCGCGGGACCTATGTGAGAGGTGCCCTATACGGGGCCTTTATGACGCGATTTCTTCGCTGTGATGATGACAGCGCAGAGCTTCCGCAGTCTCGCATCATGTCTAGGCAGGTCTTGCCCGCACCGGTCGACGTGGCCGCGAAGCTAGGGTTGGAAGAAGGCGCGCAGGTAGTGCACTTGTCACGGCAGCGCAGTTGGAAGGGAATGGTCCGATTGCTCGAGACCATTTGGCTGCCGGAGGTGAGATTTCGCGGGTTGTCCGTACTTGAACCCCGCGAATTCCCCGCTCTGTTGTATCCGTTTTACGCGGTACGTTGCGGGGTGACGGTCTGTCGAGCCGTCGATGATCTGAGCTTTACCAGGCTAGGCGGACGCGAAGCGGAACTGCTTCGTGTGGCTGAGCACCACCCGGCATTGTCGGTAACTCGTGTTGCGTTCGATATGGCGGATAAGCCTGTGGAATATCGCCTGGCCTTGGGTAACGGAGACGAGTTTCAGTACCGCACCGAGACTCGTTGAAGGCCTGTCAACCCCGATGGTGTTAAGCGGGACCTTCGCGTTATAGCGGCCCGCTCGGGAAGTAGCCGCAAATTGATTGGAGACCTATGCGATTCGCAGTCTGTGCATCTATAGCCGTGCTTTGCTGTGGCCTGATCGGTAGCCACGCGCAAGCGACGGCATGGCCGACGGAAAAACCTATCCGGTTAGTCGTGGGCTATCCACCGGGCGGAGGTGCTGATGCAATGGCACGCCTGCTGTCGCCTCTTCTCAGCCAGGAACTGGGGCAAAGGGTCACGGTCGACAATCGCCCTGGCGCTGGGGGTAGGATTGCCGCGGATCTGGTCGCAAAAACGGATCCGGATGGCTATACGCTGCTGCTGGATGCATCATCGTTTGCGATCAACCCGGCCCTGTACAAACGACTGCCTTATGACCCCATCGGATCGTTCGTGCCGGTATCGTTGATTGCCTTGTTCCCGAACATCCTGGTCGCGAATCCTGGTTTTCCTGCATCCTCGGTGGGTGATGTGGTGTCATTGGCTCGCAAGGAGCCAGGTCGAATTGCCTATGCATCAGGTGGGAATGGGACCGCACAGCACTTGGCTGGTGCGATGTTTGCGCAGTCCATGGGAATCGAGTTGCTACATGTCCCCTACAAGGGCGGCGGCCCGGCCTTGGCTGACGTCATTGCCGGTCAGGTCCCGGTCTTCTTCGCCAACACGGCCTCCGCCTTGCCTCATATCCGCGCCGGAAAGCTCCGCGCGCTTGCCGTGACCGGCGACAAACGTGTCGCAGCCCTGCCCGGCACGCCGACCATGGCAGAAGAGGGAGTGATGCGCTATGAGGTGTACGAGTGGAACAGCGTGTTTGCTCCTGCCGGCACRCCACCCCACATCGTACAGCGTCTTTCGGAAGCGATTCGCAAGGCAATGAGCGAGTCCGAGAGCCGGGAACGTGTGAGTAACCTCGGCGGTGCGGTCGTGGCAGGAACGCCATCGGAAGCATCTCGGTTTATCAAGGTGCAGATGACCGAGTGGGAGAAGGTCATCAGCCGCGATCGAATTCAGGCCGATTGAATTGTGTTGCAGTCGCGAGGTGGCGCCGTGAGGAGAATCAGGAAACTGGCCGCAAGGATTGCTATGGTGTGCGCAGATAGCGCAATACCAGCCCCCGGTTGTTGCGCTTCATCTGGCGATAATGCAGCCGGCCCGGCGCCGAGGCGATCCATGCGCAGCGCGCGTGCGCGTTCGCGGCGGGAAAGAATTCCAGCGTCTCGGTGCCCTCGAGTATGGCGCGCGCCTGCTATGGTGCGGATTCCTGTTTCGTACAAGTCGATGATCATCCGGCGATGATCAACCATCCCCGCTAGCCGGCCTCCCATCGGCTGTCAATACCAAACGGGCCTTGTTTAACCGAGGCTCATCAACCGATGGAAATGCGTTGGCTATCTGGCTCTCCAGGCTCCCCCGCCATTGGAAAACGCTTCGTCAGTGGATGGCGCCAGATTCGGACTTGTCCGATAGACAGCCCTTGATGTGGTGAGCTAGCCTGTTCCGCTAGATGGCACTGGCACACGCAGCGCGTCCATGCCGATCAACGAGAAACCGGATTTCACTGCCGCCATGCGAACCCTCATTGACGTTTTGCAGCATCCGAGTGCCAGGCTGACCCAGCACCTCGGTCTCTCGGTAGCCACGCTCACCTCGCCGCTGGATGTTCTGGAGTTCCGTCTTGAGGAAGGGTTCAACGAAACCTACGTGGCTGACATCACCGTCACGTCGATCGACAAGGCGATCGACGGCGCGGCCTGCGTGGGGCGTCGCTCGACCTTTACGATCGACGAACGCGCCGCGATCCCATCGTTGCCGGGTCTGGTCGACCCGGTAGTCAGTCCTGCACGCACGGTCAATGGCGTGGTGACGCAATGGGAGCGTCTCAGCACAAGCCGTGACGAGTCCACCTACAGGCTGCGCATCGAGCCACGTGTTGCCCTGTACAGGCAGGTGTACGACTCGGGAATCTTCCTGGACAAGACGCTAAAGGAACTGATCGCCGAGTCGATCATCGACCGCCACCTGATCGAGTCATTCGACGTCGAGTTCAAGCTGGAAGGCGTCGAGGAGCGCTTTGAGCAGACGGTCATGTACGAGGAGACCGTCTGGAACTTTGTGTCGCGCTATTGCCGGCGCGCCGGCATCTTCATCTACTTCAAGCAGGGCCGCAAGGGAGACGGACCACAGCGCGACACGATCGTATTCGGCAACTCGCCCCGCGGCTACGTGCGCGCGCTCGAGGTGCCGCTGATGCCGGTTTCCGGCCTCTCGGGCAACTGGCACGAGGCGGTGCTGTCGATCAGTCCGGTCCGCAAACTGGTGCCGGCCGTGGTCGAGTTACGGGAGCAAAACTACCGTACGCCTGGTGATCCGCTGAAGGCCGAGTCGTACGTCGCGCGCGACGACCACTCCGTGTACGGCAGCGTGAACCGCGGCACCGAGCACCACCACACGGCAGAGGTCGGGCAGATGCTGGCCGACGCCAGACGCGATGAACTGATCGCCCGGCAGACCACGTTCAGGGGCACGAGCAACGTGATCGGCATGATGCCCGGCATGGTGGTGCGCCTGACCAACCACAAGATGCCCGAGGCCGAATACGGTGTCGTGATCACGAAGCTGGTCACGACAGGCAGTCGCAGCCAGCCGGTCATCAACACGTTCGAGGCAACGCCCTCGCATCTGACGTATCGCCCTGAGTACGTCCCTGAGCGGGACTGGCGCAGGATCGGCGGCACGCTGGTCGCCACCATCGAGTCGGGCGACGACGGCCCTTACGCGTGGCTGGACGAATACGGCCGCTACCGGGCACTGCCGCATTTCCAGCGCCGCACGGGCAAGCGGGGCGTGAACACCATGCCGCTGCGCCTCATGCGCCCAAGCGCGTCATACCAGGGCGGCTTCCATTCGCCGCTGCTGCCGGGCACGGAGGTCCGGCTCGAATGCACCAACGGGGACGTGGACCGCATGTATATCGCCGGGGCGCTGCATGACTATGCGCACCCGGACATCGTACATGGCAAGGCGGGCTGGCACAGCCGCGCGATATGGCGCTCGCCGCTCCATGGCGCGAAGATCCGCTTCGAGGATCTGAAGGGCCACGAAGGCGCGAAGGTCGCGACGGTCTACATGAAGTCGTCGGTCAGCCTTGGCTATCTGGTCGACAGCCAGAAACAGAAGCGCGGCGAGGGCTTCGAGATCAGCACGCAGGGCTGGGGCACCGTGCACGGGGCGAAGGGCCTGATGCTGTCAGCCGACGGCTTGTCGAGCCCGAATGCCCCGCAGCTTGAGATGCAGGCGGCGCTCCAGGAGCTTCAGTTGGCCCTGAGCCGCGTGACCGCGCTGGTCGACACCACCACGCAGGCGAAGGCCGTGCCCGCCGACAAGGCGACCCAGGCGAGCCTGAAAGACGCGCTGGACCAGCTCAAGAGCGCAGGGCTGATCGCCAGCGCACCAGGCGGCATCGCGCTGGTGACCCCACAATCGATCCAGCAGGCCGCCAGCGCAAACGTGATGGTAAGCGCCGGCAGGCACGTTGACGTGAGCGCGGTAAAGCGCTTCACGCTGGCCGCCGGCGACCTGATCTCGCTGTGCGCGCACAAGCTCGGGCTGAAGATCTTCGCGGCGAAGGGCAAGGTCGAGATTCAGGCACAGAGCGACGCGATGGACCTGTTTGCCGACAAGCAACTGCGGGTGGCAAGCGCCAGCGCCGACGTGTTGGTTACAGGGCGCACGAAGACTGTCATGGCGAGCGGCGGCGCCGCGCTTACGATCGAGAACGGCAATGTCGTGTTCCACTGCCCGGGCGATTTCAAGATCAAGGCAGCATCGTTCACGTTCGAAGGCCCTGCTAGTGTCAATGCCCCGTTGCCAGCGCTTCCAAAAAGCAATTTCAATGCAACGAATTCCTACAACATATCGCGCTAAACATGCTCATCAGCCCTCCATTCCTTCCCGCTTCGGGCCTGACGTCTGACGGCATGTCCGCCAGTTCCGGCGATGTGCCGAAACGATATCCAGTTGATCCCATGATGGACGAAGTGGACGGATACGAACTGGCACACGGCATCTATCCGGTTGCCTTTGATCGCCGCTGGCATACCGGCGTACATCTGTATCCCAGTAACCAGAATCTTGAGGTGCGGGCAATTGCCGACGGTGAAGTTGTGGCATATGGCGTGAGCCAGAAGCCGATCAGCGATGGTGTGCAAAAAGCGGATGGAACGCCTGAACTGAACAGCAATACGGGCTTTGTGCTGCTGAAGCACACGACAGAGACCGGCAACGGTCGCAAGCTGACATTCTATTCGCTCTACATACATTTGATGGATCTGGACGAGCAGAACAGCCGAGGTCTTCCGCCGATCCCGGCGCCAGCACACTACGCGTTTCCATCCTGGCTGAAGCACTCTACAAAGGGAGCCGTTTCCGGCGAGGGACAGAAAGTTTGCAGAAAAGATGTCCTTGGTTACGTGGGCAAGTGCCATGGCATTCCGTACCTGCACTTCGAGATTTTCATGATGCCGGATGACTTCACCGGACCCCACGGGTATTTCGATGCAACCCAGCTAGGACAGCAGCAACTAGTCACATCTACGACCTCAGATTGTTGGGGAAGTACGTACTATGTGATTCGTGGTCCGAGCACCTTCCTGCCGTCGCCGGTCAATCCTTCGCCCGATGGTAACTCCAAGATTCACGGCATAACGTTCGCTGGGCAGCAGGCCGGAACACTTGCCGATGGCCAAACCTTGTATGTCGAGGCGTTTTTCGACCGCGGCCAGCGCTACACCCGCTCATGGCTCGATATAGGAGACGGAACACCGCTCCGACCGCTGACACTTGATCCCATGCCGGATGCGTACGCGGATTATGAGTACGATCTCTTCAAGCGGGCAACGGCGTTGTATCCCGCTTGCCCTGCGGACGGCTATGAAATGCAGCGCTTCGGGCGGGTTCTTAATCCGTCGATTACGTTACAGGCTGCCGGCGATCGCCGCACTTGGATTTCCGTGGTATTCGACACTGATGGCAAAGCGGGCTATATCGATATTAGCGACCATAAGGTTATAAAAACCTCTGACGCTGATTTTCCGTTCTTCATGAACTGGAGAAAGGTCAGTGACACTAACAGCCCATTTGACAGTGATGCGCTGTGCGATGTCGATGCCTTGAAGCAATTGCTGAACGATGTTAATGCGTCTTCCGCCTCCACCACCGCTCCGGCAGCGACTGTTACAAGCGCGTCGTCTGTGGTGCCCAACCCGAAGGAATGGAGCAAGGACGATGAACTGCGCGGCTATGTGATGGCACATGATGTTCGCGCCAAGCTGCGTGGTTTTGTATGTGAGGCTCCAAGCGAGTGGGATAGTAAAAACAATGAAACACGATACGCAAAGATCACGGATCAAGGTGGATTTTACGAAAATAATCCTGATGGGTATAAGAAATTTATCGATTTTCAGGTGAGATTACAATTCTGGGATGCAACAGGACTCCCTCCAGCACAGAAACTCTGGTTTTTTCACCCACTTGAATTCATCCGCCATTTCAGGAAGTGCGGGTGGCTGAACATCCGAGAACTGGCTCAGGCTATTCCAGCTGGATCGAATCGCACGATTCAATCGTTATCGAAAATTTTTAAAGATGGACGAAACGATAACAGCGGTCGTGTGGTGCGACCAACCAATCTTTATCCTGCGATAAGTGTCTGTATGAATAGATATGGAATTACATCGAAGCCAAGAATGGCAAACTGGTTTGGGCAAACGCTGCATGAAACAGGTCTCTATTCTTCTATGCGGGAGAATGGCTCGGTGGCTTACCTCACGAATTATTATGAGGGACGATGTCATACGCCAGTTCAAAGATTGATTGGCGGTCAGATGAAAACACTGTCCCCTCTCGGGAATTGCGATCCCGGGGACGGCGTACGTTTTTCCGGAAAAGGGATGATTCAGCTGACGGGTGGGGATAATTATCGAAATTATAGCAAATATCGTGGTGGTGCGAATTTCGCAACTGACCCAGGCCCGGAAAGCGTGATTGCAGAGGCTTATAATGCTTGCGATGTGAGCGGATATTATTGGGCCAGCAAGCAGAGATACCGTTATAACGAGAATCACGTCCTTGTTCCGTTGGGGAAATTAGGCATTAATTATTGGGTCGAAAGAGTATCGTYTGATGAGGATATTGACTCGACAGCGTTAGCCAGTGCGATCAGAAATGTCACGCTTTGCGTGAATGCGCRGGCGGTTGGGTTTGACGAACGACTAAGGCTCACAAGACACGCGTATTCGTATCTTTCCGATATGGTCGATGGATTTTCAGTTGACTTCAAGCTGATAATGGATTGATTGATGAAATTATTCTATTTTGCCGTGCTTGCGCTGATGTGTGCGGTTTCATCCTCCACCGCATTTTCGGAGTCGAGGTGTAATTTTGAGTTGCCTGAGAGCAGGGAATTTAAATTTAAGATGATTTCTGATTGCTATTATGAAATAGAAAACCACACTAATTATGGTGGGGATAATTATCTCTCCCTTGATGATAGGCATGGCATTGATTCCGTGATATCAGATGCTGACAGATTATACTTGGATGATGGGAGGTACTATTTTTCATACGAAGAAATCGATGGCCAGAATTTTACTCGACACCAGATAGAAAATTATCCGGCTCGGCACGTATTTGTCAGTGGAATGGAGGGGTATATAGGTGAGTGGGTCGGATTTATGCAGATGCTGCCTAAATACAAGAGGAATGACGGCTATTCACTGACCGCAAAATGCGTATCAATTGCGCTGGGCGATAAAAAAAATGTCCTGACAACAAAATTTTGCGCTCCAAATACATCTTCGGGGAATATTTTTATTAAAAAATATGAGGCTCTAATTTTGAAAGCTAGGCTTGCCAAACAAGTAGGTCAGTAGAGAGTGATGACGTACAACCCATTGTGTTATGCACATCTTTTGCCCAATTTCCGAGCACATCGTTAGGAGGCTCATTGACAGAAGGGTTTCCGGGCTGCGGTGGCCGCACAGAGTGGTGCCCGGGCGGCGTCGCTAACCGCGCGCGCGGTCCTTGGTTCTGGTTTGGCGCGGCGGGCCCGCCCAACGGCTTGCTCCTTCTCGCACTTGGTATTGCACGTGCCGGATACGAGCAATCACAGCTACCGCTGTGTTCACGTCATGGTTGGCAACGAAAAAATGATGGCCCAATTAGGAGGTGTGTGTCTGCTACGCAAGCGCGAGCTTAGCCTGGAAAGTGGCTTCAGTTACGACCTTTTTATGGAAATGCTTGGGACGCTCCGTTTTATGGAGTAACCGAATTCAGAAATATTCGGAATTCATGATGAAAAATACTTCCGGAGATTTCTGGAAGTATATGTGGGCAGACAATGCCTGCTCCACTGAGATAGGAAAGGATCCATGATTCGGCGCATTATCGCAGCATGCGGGCTGCTTTTATATTCGATCGCCTATGCGCAATCGGCAACTGACGCGGCTCGTCTTCGCAGCATCGGAACTAATCGTACTTCTTCCAAAGTGGAGGAGCAATGTGGCATGTCATTGAGAACTCCGGCTTTGAAAAGCGTCTCTGATCAAGTGATTGGGTTCGGGTGCACCAGTTCATATAAAAACAAGGACTATGCCGTCATGGAAATGGATTTTCAATACGATCCGAACTTCGACCCCCGTGGGGGCGATAGCGTTGCCTTCATCGTCGAAGAGATCGGAATCGAAAGAAAGTTGACTGCTAAAGGTCACAGCGTATTCCGATTGAAACCCGGAGATAGCCTGCCGACGCTGGTGATGAGTTCAGCATACCAAACATCAAACTGCGGTGACCCGGCAATAAAAACCGAGGTAAGGCCGATCCAGGGCAGTAACTGGCATGGCTGGATCGCTGAGGAAACCTTTGCCAAAGCACGTGGACGTTGCAAGCCAGAGAAGGAGTACACATCACGCTATCGCTGCGTTCATGTCATGGTTGGCAACGACAAGATGACGGCCCAATTAGATGCCGTGTGCCTGCTACGCAAGCGCGAGCTTAGCCTGGAAAATGGCTTCAGTTACGACCTGTTTATGGAAATGATTGGGACGCTCCGTTTCATGGAGGAGTAACTGTGAAAGTCGGGTGTGTACGGAGTTTATGCAGACGGCGTTTGGAAATACCTATGGGAAGGCAATTTTTACTCTTGGTCGCCCCAGTATTCGGCTCAGCATAAAAAAAGAATTGATGACCATGCGCATGATCGATAGATTGCTCCTCGTTCCGTTGGTTTTGGCTTCCTGTGGCGTTTTTGCGGAAGATTCGACAATCGCATTCGCGCCGACTCCAGCTACGAGGGCCATCTTGAGAGTCGACGGTCATTCAGTAACCTTCGCTATTGTGAACCCCGAGAAGAGAGTTCATCGTGGAGAAATTGGCGTCGACACGGAAAAACCCATTCATGTCGCAGTCGATGACTATAGCTTTGATGGCCGGAAAGGGTTTTCCATTTGGTCTGTCGATGATGGGATGGGTGTTTATACAATCCATAGGGTTTTTCTTTATTCAATTAACAACTCTACGTTTGTGGAAGCGTACCCGGCGTGTGGATATCGGTTTATCAACCTGAAGGTTGATAAAAAGAGGAGGCGGCTTATTAGTACGTACTACGAAGAAAATATCCCAAGACTGTGCATGACCCGTCTGCCGAAAGTCGGAAAAGGAATGTTTTAATAAAAGCAGGTAAATGATCTGGGGCGAGCAATGCGAAGCCGTATTCGAATGGGCGAAAAACTGGGAAGTGGCGATGAGAAATCGATAGCCGCCTCAGGCGTGTTTGGGCGACGGGGCTCACGTGGCAGGGCGACGATCGCCAAGGGCAACGCGTCGCTTCCGGGCAAGGACGGCAAGCCGATTGCGATACGTTTTCGATGCGTCGCTATTTTGTTTTTGATGTGGATGTGCGGGCTTTTTTGTGCTGAATCGATCACAGATAGAGATTTCAGTATCGAGGTAAATTCTGAGCCGGAGATTGTTATAAAAGGGCCCGGCTATCGGAATCGATGCTTGGTCGAAAAAAAGCCGCTTGGTATAAGGTTGAGTTCTGACCGGGAATTGGTGATTGTGTCGGGGACTTCATATATTACAGTGGATAAATTGATGCACTGTAAGCCTGAGGTGGTCGTTCGCGCAAAGATGGCGGCTCCCCATGTCGGATTTTTATCAGACGTAAATCTGCGGGCTGGTATTTATGCATCTCTTGTTCCCGTTTCCTTGAATCCGATGAGTTTCCTGGCGGTTGTTGCGAAAATCGGTAGCGATAAAAATATCGTTAATTTGCCTGGGTTTTATATGGCAGGCATGCGTTCGTCAAAAATGCGGAGGGAGGCATCTCCAAGTGTATCGCCAGTGATTTCGCTCGATGGACGTTATGTTTCTCTTGGTTTGCATAGTTGTGGATCTAATGAATACGTCGACGTTGTTGACATTAAATCGAGTAAATGGACTCGGATTGAACGCGCATCGTGCGAGAAATCATTCAACTTTCAGTGATTATTATGAGATCCCCTATTCGCGTCGGTGACGCATTGGAAAACGGCGGTTCCGTAACGACCGCCTCGTCGGAAATGATGTTCATGGGCCGGCTTCTGGCGTGCCTCGGTGACGAGGCACTCTGTGCGCGGCATGGGAGGACGACGATTGCCGAGGGCAACGCCTCGTTTCCCGGCAAGGGCGGGAGGCCGGTCGCGATGCACCATCACCGCTGCGCGTGCGGCTGCCGGTTGCTTTCGTCGCTGCAAAACGTGAATATCGCCTGACGATGGCGGTCGATCTGGCAGCGGTGGGCTTGCCGAGTGCGTACCCCGCGAACAAGCCGCGCCTTGTGCCGTGGCTTATCGGCTGGGTGCTGTGCTGCGGGATTGGTGGCGCGGCAGCGCTGTTGCTGTGGCCGGCGGGCACGCCCGCGCGCGGCCCGTGGTTCTGGTTCAGCGTGGTGGGCCTGCCCAACGGCTTGTTTCTTTTCACGCTTGGCATTGCGCGTGCCGGATATGAGGCGATCTGGTTCCGGGCGCACTACCGGAATATGCACCGGCGCCAATGGCTGAGTCACCGCGTGCGTTATGCGCAGCAGCCGTTGCAGGTACTTGGTGTTGGGTATTGCCTGCCGCTCAAGAGCGAGCCGCTTTCGGCTGCCCTTGCCGGGACGATGATCTTGATGGAGGCACAGTCGCCGCGCACTGGTGCCGGAACGATCGTGCATAGCCGGTTTACAGATGACGATCCGCTGTTTGCGGAGCCGGACGAAGAGGAACCGGCGCCGTTGACGGATGAAGACTTGGGGGACGCCGCCGGACAGCAGCCGAGCGTTGCGCCCGCGCCCACGCGTGAGCAAATTCCGCCCGTCGTGCGGATGCTTGCCCAGACCCTCGACACGCTCGGCCCAAGCCTGCATGCATTGTCGCAGTACGGCGCGACTTATGCGCCCGCCGTGCGGGTGCTCGCGTCCGCGGAGTGCGCCGATACTCGTGTGCAACAGGTCCGCCACGCCCTGCGGATTGCCGGATTGCCTGCGCTTGAGTGCATGGCGGTGCCGGCCGGCAATGGCCTGCTCGTAGCCGATGCGTGGCTCGACGCTGGCGAGAAGCGGCCGCTGCTGGTGATTGCCGCGCAGTGGCACGATGCGCCGCCTGCTGGCAGTACCGAAGGCGGCGTCGCCGTACTGCTCGGTCCTGGTGTGTTTCTGCTACCTGAGCCGGTCAAGGTCATGGCGACCCTGCACCGGCCGGTTGCAGGCGAGCTGGATGCGCTCGCTGATGTGCTGGCGAACGCCGTGATGTGGGGCAACGCCGAAGCCCCGGCCGTCCATCCCGCCTGGATCAGCGGGCTGGACGCCTCGCACGATACGGCTCTGCTGTCTGCACTCGGCAGCGCTTCGCTGAGCGGCATCACAAAGCTGGAAACGCAGCGCCGGCCCGATAGCGTCATCGGTCACGCGGGCGCGGCAGGCGGCTGGCTGTCGATTGCCGCCGCCGTTGAGTCGGCGAGTGCCGGCCCGCACCTGATCGTTCACACGCCCGAGCACACACAAGCCGCGCAGGCCGCCATCCTTTATGTGAGCCCCGCAGCGGACCCCACAACGGACCCCACTTCGCCGTATGACGAATCCAACGAATAACCTCAAGGCATTGGCACCGCGCGACGACTCTTCCGGCACTTCCGGCTCCCTCGTCACCTGGGGGCTGGTGGTGGCCGCCGTCGCGTTGGCCGCACTTGCCCTCGGTCTGGTCTGGCTCAAGGGCGATCAGTTCAATGTGCCGACGCTGGACGCCAAAAAGACAGCCTCGATCTGGATTCTCGCCGTACTGGCTGGGGTCTTGATCCTGCATCCCGTCGCACTGGGACTTGGCGCGTACAGCGTGGCAGGCCGGCTTTTTCGCCGGGAGACCGGTAGCCAGCAGGAGGCCATCAAGGCCACCTCCGCGCTCAAACGCGATGCGCGCCTGCAGTACCTGTGCGAAGACCTGCGTGCCTCGCACGGCTGGTTCTGGCGCTATCGGCTGCCGTGGCTGCTGGTGAGCGGCAGCGATACGCTGGTCGATACCGTAGCCCCCGGTCTCAAGCAGGCGGGCGTGATGCATATCGCCGATGCCATCCTCGTGCATGCTGCGCCTGACGGCATGGATGCGGGGCTGTGGCGCAAACAGGTCAGGCAGTTGAGACGCAGGCGTCCGGTCGACGCCGTGGTGCAGGTGGTGCGCACGGGTGAGGCCATCCGGCCCGACGCCGAGCTTGCACGCACGCTCTCGACTATCGCAACCGAGCTCGGCTGGGCCGCGCCCGTGACGTTCCTGCATCCGGTGCCGACGACCGGCCGCCAACCCGAGACGTTCCAGGCCATCGGCGCCTTCCTGACGGGTTCATGCCACCGTCGTGCTCCGGGGCCTGCCAATGCACTGAACGACCAGCTTACGATGCTTGAACAGCGCACGGGGACGATTGGCGTGCCACTGTGCCACGAGTCGACGCGCATGCCGTACCTCGCGCAGGTATCGCAGTACATTGGCGGGCAACGCGAGCGGATCGTGGCCAGTTGGGATACGTTGATGGCCTCGAAGTGGCTTCGCGCACCGCTGCAAGGCGTGATGTTCGCGCCGGTGTTTGCCGCGAGCCAGCCGGTTGCAGTACCGGTTCTGACGCCGGCCATGGCCGCGTCGGCTGAAGTAGCCCGGCCCGACGTCTCCAGCATGGCGCTGCGTGAGCAGCCGGCCTCGCTACTGCCCACGTGGCAGGAGATTGGCCGCAGCCTGCGCCGGCATCGAGGCAGGCGCATCGGCTTTTACTGGCCGAACGCGCTCGCCGCGCTTGTCACCGTGGCAGCGATCGGCTGGTGCGTGGCGATGACAATCTCGTTTGCCGGCAACCTGCAAGGCATCCGGCAGGCGCGGGCGAGCGCCGATGCAGCCGACGCAGCCGTTGCGGCCGCGCCCGGCAGCCCGGCTGCCCTGCGCGCGCAACTCGCGCTGCAGCAGCGCATTGAGATGCTGGAGTATCGGCAGCAGCATGGCGCGCCGTGGCATCTGCGTGCGGGCCTGAACCGCAATGACGCGATGCTCGACGAGCTGTGGCAGTCGTACAGGACGGTCGCCGAGCGCAACCTGCAGCGCCCGGTCTTGCAGACCCTGCGGGCCACGCTCACCGATCTCGCGCAGACGCGCGCCGATGCGTTGCAGAGTCACGACGCGCAGCGGCGCGGCTATGACGCGCTCAAGGGGTACCTGATGCTGGCGGAACCGCGCCGCACCGATCCCGCGTTCCTGACCGGGTTGATCGTCTCCGCATGGCCCGCACCGGCTGTGATGCCGGCCGGCGAGTGGCTGGACACGTCGCAGCGGCTCGCCAGCTTCTACGCAGCCCACCTGAAGGCGCACCCGGAATGGCGCATCAACGCGTCCGATACCCTCGTGGCCGAGGCGCGCAACACACTCGTCAACCAGATCGGCCTCGCGAACGCCGACGACACGGTCTACCAGAACGTGCTGGATGACGTGCGGGGCAAGTACGCGGATGCATCGCTCGCGACGCTGCTCGGTGGCGCAGACGCGCGTGGGCTCTTCACCACGACGCGCACGGTGCCGGGCGTCTTTACGCGCGCGGCGTGGGACGGCATGATCGCCGAGTCGATCGACAAGGCCGCTCGCGAACGGCGCGTGCATGGCGACTGGGTGCTGGCGAACGGGGGCGCGGCACAGTCGGTGGCGGCGACCGTCGCGCAAGGGGCCGTAATGACGAGCGCACGGCAGGAGCAACGCGCCACCGACGATCTCAAGGCGCGGCTGACCGAGCGCTATTTTGCGGAGTACACGGCCGCATGGCAGGGCATGCTCAACAGCATCCAGTGGCAGCAGGCGGCGAACCTGAACGATGCGATCGACCAGCTCACTCGGCTGACGGACGCGCAGACGTCACCGCTGATCGCGCTGATGCGGTCCGTGCAGTATCAGGCACAGGCGGGTCGTCCGCAGCAGGCGCTGGCCGACACACTGGTGCGCAAGGCGCAAAGCCTGATCGGCAGCGACGACAAGGCCCAGGCCGCCGCAGTCCATCCTCTGGACAAGCCATTCGGGCCGCTGCTCGCGCTGATGGGCGACGGTGGCGGCAGCGCTAGCGCTGGCAGCGGAGATGGTCACGGCGGGAATGCCGCCAGTGCCGCCACGACGCTGAACGGGGTGAGCCTCGCGCGCTACCTGACGGTCGCCACCACGATGCGCCTGAAGCTCCAG
This sequence comes from Cupriavidus sp. 05N39, assembly GCF_056397325.1. Classification (NCBI taxonomy): domain Bacteria; kingdom Pseudomonadati; phylum Pseudomonadota; class Betaproteobacteria; order Burkholderiales; family Burkholderiaceae; genus Cupriavidus; species Cupriavidus sp. 05N39. The sequence goes on along the minus strand of NZ_JBFTNE010000016.1, from coordinate 20,816 downwards.
CAGGTGGCGGCGAGTCCCGATGCGCAGGTGATGGCCCGCTCGCTCGCGCAGGCCGTGTTCCAGGGGAAGCTCTCGGAACTCGCACAGGCACAGGATGACGCAGCGCTCACCGCCGCGAGCCTGGGCACGCAGTGGTCGGGCTTTGGCGACGCGCTGTTTGCGCGACCGCTCGACACGGCCTGGCAGACGATCCTGCAGCCGGCCGCCGCGAGCCTGAACGAGGCGTGGCGCGTGAGCGTCGCTGCACCGTTTGCGACCACCTTCAGCGGCCGCTATCCGTTCTTCGATACGAATGCCGATGCGTCGTTCGCCGAGCTGGGGCGCTACGTGCGGTTCGACACGGGACTGATCGCGCGCTTCGTCACGACGCAACTGGCCGGCGTGCTCAAGCCGCAAGGCGACCAGTGGGTGCCCAATGAACTGGCGCCGCAGGCGTTGCAGTTCGATCCCGCGTTCCTCGCCGCGATCCGGCAGTTGTCCACGCTTGGTGCCCAGATGTACGTGCAGGGCGATGCGGGATACCGCTTCGAGATCATGGCATTGCCGACCCCGAACGTCACGCGTTCGGCGCTGTCCGTCGACGGCAAGCAGATCGTCTACTTCAATCAGCGCGAAGCGTATACGCCGCTCGCGTGGCCCGGCAATGGCCTGAACGGCCACGCGGGCTTGACGTGGCAGTCGGTCAATGCCGGCACGCGCCAGGCGTTCGAGTCGACCGGCGACTGGGCCTTCCTGCGCCTGCTGGCGAAGGCCGAGGTCCAGCCGCTCGACAGCACGCGCTATGCACTCACGTGGAAGGCGTTGGACAAAGATACGGACGGTGAGCCGCTGCGCTACGTGCTGCGCACGCAGGTTGGCGCGGGTCCGCTGGATCTGCTCAAGCTGCGCGACTTCAGGATGCCCGAGCGCGTCTTTATCGTCGCCAAGGCCGGGACGGCGCCGGTTCTGCCTCCATTGCGACCGGAGATGACACCATGAGTGACGAAGACAATCCGCTGCTGAAATATTACGACGCCGAGATGCGCTATCTGCGCGAGGCGAGCAGGGAGTTCGCCGCGGCGCAGCCCAATGCGGCGCGCCGGCTGGGCCTGACGAGCCTGGGTGAGCGCGAAGACAGCGTGGAACAGCTCTACCAGGGCTTTGCGTTCCTGATGGCGCGGATGCGCGCGAAGCTCGATGACGCGCTGCCGGAAATCACCGACCCGCTGATCGACAACCTGTGGCCGCACGCCGGGCGCACGATTCCGTCGCTGGCGATCCTCGAATGCGTGCCGCGCGCGGGCGAGGCACGCGTGCTCGGCACGCTGCCCGCGGGCTCTCAGGTGCGCTCCAGCCCGGTCGGCCCCGAGGGCACTGTGTGCGCGTACCGCACCACCCAGCCCGTGCGCCTGCTGCCGCTCGAGCTGGTGGAGGCGGCCCCTGCGGTGCGCGCCGACGGCCGCACGGTGATCCGCATCGCGTTCGAATTGCTGCATTTCGACCAGCGCCCGCTCGATGACCTGGCGCGCATCCGCTTGTACCTGCATGGCGACCGGCCAACCGCCTCGGCGTTATATGCGGCGTTGACGCGCCAGGTCGACGCGATTGCAGTGCGCATGGCGCGGGTCCATGATGGGCGCCCGCAGCCACTGCCGCGCATGACGATCGAGGTGGCGGGCTTCGGTCCTGAGACGCGGCTCTGGCCGTCTGACCACGAGCGGCGCAACCGGGAGCTGGATCGGGAGCAGACGATGCTCGAGTACTTCACGTTCCCCGAGAAATTCCATTTCGTGGACCTGTGCGGCTTCGATGCGGCGAGCGTGCCTCCGGGCGAAACGCGTGTCGAATTCGAGGTCCTGCTCAACGGGCCGCTCGCCGGCGACGTAGCGTTTGGCACCAGCAACCTCCGGCTCTTCTGCACACCGGTGATCAACCTGTTCGAGATCGATGYGCAGCCGCTGCAGCCCAACGCGCATGATCGCGACTACCTGGTGCGCGCGCCGGACGCCGACGGCGCGCACATCGAACCCTACGATGCGCTGTCGGTTGCCGCTACCGACCTGAACAGTGCGGAGCAGCACGCCTACCGGCCCTTCAAGACATTCCAGCACCGCGGTGGCATGCTGCGGCACGAGGCGCCCGAACGGTACTTCCATGCGTCGCTGGGCTTTGGTGTGACCGGTGGCCGCCAGATGTGGATCACGCTGGGCGGCCACGTATGGGACAAACTCGGGGACGCCCCCGGCAGCCCGCCCGATACGCACGTGAAAGTGCGCGTGCTGGCGAACAACGGCACGTTGCCGCGCATGGCGCTGCGCGAGTCGACGATCACCGCGCTCGCATCGAGCGCGGGGGACGTCGGCAGCGTTCGCAACCTGACGCAGCCCACGTTGCCGCTCTATCCGCCGAGAGGCAGGCAATACCCGTGGCAGGTCATGTCGCACTTCTCCGGTCACGAGTTCAACACACTGGACACGGATGTGCTGCGCGGCGTGCTTGCCCTGTACGACTGGACCGGGCTGGACGACAACGCGAAGCGCATCGCGGCGATCCGGCGCGTCAGGCTTGAGCAACAGGGCGTCCTGCGGAAACAGGGCATGCTGCGGGAGTTCGCCATTCATGTGGAGATTGATCCGGCGGCCTTCGCTGGCCCAGGCGACGTGGTGCTGTTTGGGGACGTGCTGAGTCACTTCGTCGGGCGCTACGCCAGTCTTCACTATTCGGTGCGGCTCGTGCTGGTCGCGAACGGCAAGCAGACGGGCTATCCCGCCACCGAATTCACCGGATCGGGGTTCTGATGGCAGTGAAACACGCGACGTACGTGATGTATGCGACATTTCGCTGGGTGTGGCGATCAGCGGCCTCCCTGGGGCTGGCAGGGATGGTCACGCTGCTAGCCGGCTGCGGTGCCTGGCAGTCGGTCAAGGACACGACAGCGGCGGCTACGAGCGCGGTTTTCGTCGCGAAGGTCAAGCAGATGAACCTCGTGATCGTGAGCCGCAGCGCGCTGAATCAGGATGAGCGCGGCGTGTCGTTGCCGGTCGTGCTGCGTATCTATCAGTTGAAGGACTCCAAGGCGTTTGAAACGGCCACCTACGCGCAACTGCTAGAAGGTGCCGGCGACCCGCTGAAAACGGATAGCCTCGGCCGCACGGAAGTGACGCTTGGCCCCGCCGCAACGGTCAGCCTGTCCGAGCCGATGGCTGACGATGCGCAATACGTCGGCGTCGTCGCGTTTTTCCGTGAGCAGTCGAGCGCCGAATGGCAACTGGTGATTCCGAAGGCGCGATGGAAGAAGGGCGATCCGGTGAAGCTCGCCGTCACGGACAACCGGCTCGAACTTGAGCCAAGGCATTGAACGCTTTGAAGCAGATCGCGTTTCAGCCTACCTCGACATGCTGGCCAAACTCCTCCAGCAGGCTTGCACGATGCTCGTCCAGCCTGGGCGAGTGCCGGAAGCGGCTCGCGCCTGCCTGGCTGCCGATCTTGATCGGGTTGCCGGCCAGGGTGATCGGGCGGTCCTCGCCGATGCTGGCTTGCAGCAGCATGCCGCGCGCTTGCACGTGTGGGTCCTGCACGATGTCGGCCACGCTTTGCAGCGGGCCGTGCGGCACGCCGGCGCCTTCCAGCGTGGCCGACCAGGTGGCGCTGTCCGCATTGGCCAGGCGCGCTTCCATGCAAGTCTTGAGTTCGGCGTGGTGCTGGTTGCGCGCCACCACGGTGGCAAAGCGCGGGTCGGCAGCCAGTTCCGGCAGGCCGAGCGCGGCGCAGAGTTTCTGGAACAGGGCGTCGTTGCCCGCCGCAATCACGATGAAGCCATCGGCGGTCTTGAACATGTCGAACGGCGTGATGGAGGGGTGGCGCGTGCCCAGCGGCGCGGGCACGACGCCGGTGGCGGAGTGGCGCGCGATGGCGTTTTCCAGCAGCGCGACCTGGCAGTCGAGCATGCCGATATCGACACGCTCGCCAAGCCCTGTGCGGCTGCGCTTGAGCAGCGCGGACTGAATGCCGATGGCGGCATACAGCCCGGCACCCAGGTCGCCGATGGATACGCCGACCCGCACCGGGTCGCCGCCGGTCTGGCCGGTCACGCTCATCAGGCCGCCCATCGCCTGCACCACCATGTCGTAGGCGGGGCGGTCGCGGTATGGGCCGGTCTGGCCGAAGCCCGAGATCGAGGCATAGACCAGCCGCGGGTTAGCCGCATGCAGGGCCTCCCAGGTAAAGCCGAGTTTTTCCATCACGCCGGCGCGGAAATTTTCCACCAGCACGTCGGCGCTGGCGATCATGGCCGCCAGCACTTCGCGATCGCGCGGGGATTTCAGGTCGAGCGCGATGGATTCCTTGTTGCGGTTGACCGAGGCGAAGTACGCCGACTCGCCATCCACGAACGGGCCTACATGCCGGGAGTCGTCACCGCCTGCCGGGTTCTCGATCTTGATCACGCGCGCGCCGAGGTCGGCCAGCATCATGGTGCAGTAGGGACCGGCCAGCACGCGGGTCAGGTCCACCACGGTGTAGCCCGCGAGCGGGAGGTCTGCGGCATTGCGATTCATGGAAATCCTTTTTGGGCCGGGAGGCCCCGGGTACATCGAACGAGTGGGGGGAGGGCGTGCGGCTCAGTCGATCCTGGCGCCGCTGCTCAGCGTCAGGTCTGCCACGGTCTTGCCTTCGCGCTGCGCGAACTGGCGGAACTCCGCGGGCGATGCGGACGGCGAGACTTCCTCGCCGCGGCCGGCCAGCCTCGCCCGCAATTCCGGCTTGGCCAGGGCCTTGGCCGAAGCGGCGAAGAGTTTCTCGATCACGGCGGGCGGTGTTTGCGCCGGGGCAAATAGGCCATACCAGTTGGTCACGTCGTAGCCCTTGATGCCGGCTTCGGCGATGGTCGGGTAGTTCGGCAGCACCGTCGAACGCCTGGCTGAAGTCACGGCGATGCCGATCACCTTGCCGGTGTCGATCATGGCTTGCACGGAGGCCGGCGTGGCGAAGGTGAGTTGCGCGTCGCCGCCGGCTACCGCCTGCGCGGAGGGCGCGCCGCCCTTGTACGGCACGTGGGTGAGTTGTACATCCGCCAGCCTGGTGAATTGCACGCCGGCCAGATGCGTGATCACGCCGTTGCCTGAAGAGGAGTAGTTGAGCGTGCCGGGATGCTGGCGGGCTTTCGCCACCAGGTCGGCAACGCTGCTGATCCCGGATGCCTTATTGGCCGCGAGCAGCAGTGGCGAGACCGTCAGGCGCGTGATGGGCGCGAAATCCGTGGGCTCATAGCGAATGTTCTTGTACAGCACCTTGTCGCCGCCCATCAAGCTGGCGCCGGCGATGTACAACGTGTAGCCATCGGCGGGCGCTTTGGCCACGGTCTCGGCGGCAATGGTGGTGCCGGCGCCGGGCTTGTTGTCGACGATGACCGGCTGCCCCAGTTCCTTCGACAGGGCGTCTCCATACAGCCGCGCCACATTGTCGGCTCCGCCGCCGGCAGGGAAGCCGATCACCAGGCGGATGGGCTTGGATGGGAAGGCGTCCGCCGCCAGCGCGGGGCCGGCCAGTGCGGATGCAAGCAGGAACAGCAGGGTTGGGTGTCGCTTGGTCATCGTTGTCTCCTGATTCTGTGTTTTGTGTTGATCGTGCCGGACTCTGCGCGCCTACCTGCCGCTGAACACCGCGGCGCGCTTCTCGCGCCAGGCGGCTGCGCCCTCGCGTAGATCTGCCGACTCTCCGGCCCGCGCGATCTCGCGTTCCAGCGCGGCCGTGTCCAGCGTGCCGCGCGCGATCTGGTTCAGGGCCTGCTTCATCCCCAGCAGGGCGATGGGTGCCATGCCGGCGAGCGTGGCGCTGAGCGCATCCACGCGCTGCGCGAGGGCGTCGGCGTCGGCCGCGACGATCTCGGTCAGGAAGCCCACCTTGAGCATTTCAGCCGCATCGAGCCGGTCGGCCGTCAGGAAGAGGCGCTTGGCGGTGTCCACGCCCAGGCGGCTGACATAGCGCTCCAGTCCGCCCCGGTAGAAATGCAGGCCGAGCCTGGCCGCCGGCATGAACATGTCGCAGTGGGGTGCCCCCACGCGGAAGTCRCAGGCCAGGCAGAGATCCGTGGCGCCGCCATAGACGCCGCCGTTGACCGCCGCGATGGTGACCGGGCGAGCGGCTTCGATCAGGTCGATCATCTCGCCGAAGGCCGGCGCCCCCGCCTCGTCGGCATTGGCCAGCGCGCCGATGTCGTAGCCGCTGCAGAAATACTTGCCGGTGCCGGTGAAGCGCAGTACCAAAACAGTCTCCATCGCATTGACGGAGTTGATATGCTCGCGAAGTACCTGCAAATCACGCGGGCTTAGCCGGTTCGCTACTTCGGGACGCTCGAAGGTGATGGTTGCAACGCTTCCATCGATGCTGAGGCGGGGTTCGCCGTGTTTTTGCATATGAGATTGATGTTTAGATATATTGAAGATAATTTTAGATATGCCCAAAGAGCCTTCAAATCGAGGTTTACCCGTGCAATCGCTCCAGGATCGGATCCGGGAGGCCATTGAGGAAGAAATTCACGCCGGCAAACTGAAGCCCGGATCGCAACTGGACGAGCGCGCGCTGGCCGAGCAATTCGACAGTTCGCGTACGCCGGTGCGGGAGGCATTGCTGATGCTTGCGGCGCAAGGCCTGGTGACGATCGTGCCGCGCGCGGGGATCTTCGTGCACAAGCCGACCGTGGCTGAACTGGTGGCGATGTTCGAGACGCTGGCCGAGATGGAGGGCGTGGCGGCGCGGCTGGCAACGCAGCGCATCACCGAGGCGGGCAGGGCGGCGCTGTCGTCGGCGTTCGAGCATTGCCGGGCCTTCGTGGAGGCGGCCGATACGCCGGGCTATGTGGATGCCAACCGCGATTTCCACGATGTGCTCTATCAGGCAACAGCCAACCCGTACCTCGCAGAGCAGATTCGCATGCTGCGGCGGCGGCTGGCGATCTACTGGCGCCATCGCGGACTCATCAACCCCGCTCGCGTGCCGAGTTCCTTCCAGGAGCATGGCGTGATCGTGGCGGCGGTGCTGGCGGGCGACGCGGACGCGGCGGCTGACGCGATGCGCGCGCATCTTTCGGCGGGCGGCAAGGCCGTCGCCGATCTGGTGCTGCTGGCGCAGGACGCTTATGACGAGCCAGCCGCCGGCGCGGGAGGGCGCTGAGGCAATCGCGCCGCGCCGAACGCGCGTGCACGGCAACTGGTAGCATCGCAGTCAGCTTGTCCGGCGCCCACGGGTGCCCGATAACCCCTGGATGAAGGAGGCTGCGCCGCTGCCTCCGTTTTTCAACGCTGTTTCCCTGAGTCTCCCGCCTCGTGTCCGCCGATACCTATTTCTACGAGCCTGCCAACGGGCATGGCCTGCCGCACGATCCCTTCAATGCCATCGTCGGGCCGCGACCGATCGGCTGGATCTCCTCGCGCGGTGCCGATGGCATTGTCAACCTGGCGCCCTATAGCTTTTTCAACGCCTTCAACTACACGCCGCCCATCGTGGGTTTTTCCAGCATTGGCTACAAGGACAGCGTGCGCAATATCGAGCAGACCGGCGAGTTTTGCTGGAACCTCGCCACGCGGCCGCTGGCGGAGGCAATGAACGCGAGTTGCGCCGCCGTGCCGCCGGAGGTCGACGAGTTCGTGCTGTCCGGCCTCACGCCCGTGGCATCGCGCGCGATTGCCGTGCCGCGCGTGGCGGAAAGCCCGGTCTCGTTCGAATGCAGGCTCACGCAACTGATCCAGCTCGAAGGCGTCAACGGCGAGAAGGTGCCGACCTGGCTGGTGCTGGGCGAGGTGGTGGGCGTGCATGTCGACAAGGCACTGCTGAAGGACGGCATTTATGACACCGCCGCTGCCCGGCCGATCCTGCGCGGTGGCGGCCCCGCCGATTACTTCGAGATCGGGCCCGAGGCACTGTTCCACATGCGGCGCCCGCGCTGAGCGCTGAAGGCGCTGCCGCCCGAGGTCCCTGCCGGCTGATCGCCGGCTTTTTTACGCCTGTGAAATCCACCTTGACAGACAGACCTGTCTACACAAATAATGTAGACAGGTCTGTATCATTCTATCCGTTCCCGATGGGTCGCGCGAACCCGCCGGGCCGTGAAGGATGTGCTGCGGACCCGCTTTCCGATTCCTAAAATCCGTCGCTGCCATTCCGGCCGCCGGGTTCTTTCACAGCCAGGAGCAACCGATGTCGTCCAACCCCGAAGTCCGTCCCCCCTTGCCCCCGTTCACCCGTGAAACCGCCATCCAGAAAGTGCGCGGCGCCGAAGACGGCTGGAACAGCCGCGACCCCGAGCGCGTGGCGCTCGCCTATACCGTCGACAGCGCCTGGCGCAACCGTGCCGAGTTCGTCAACGGCCGGGAGGCCATCGTCGCCATGCTCACGCGCAAATGGCAGAAGGAGCTGGACTATCGCCTGATCAAGGAGTTGTGGGCCTTCGACGGCAACCGCATCGCAGTGCGCTTTGCCTACGAATGGCACGATGATTCCGGCAACTGGTATCGCTCCTATGGCAACGAGAACTGGGAGTTCAACGAGGCCGGCCTGATGCAGCGGCGTTTTGCCTGCATCAACGACGCGCCGATCAAGGAGGCCGACCGCAAGTTCTTCTGGCCCCTGGGCCGGCGCCCCGACGATCACCCGAGCCTGAGCGATCTCGGCTTGTAAGGCGCACGGCCTGCCGCGGCGGCGCTTGCCGTACGCGACAGGCCGAAGCTTGATCAGGGATAATCCGCCCAACTTTGCACATCCAAGGAAACTTTCAGCCATGGCCACGCCTTCCGCCCGCGAGCGCATCCTGGATACCGCGGCCCGCCTGTTCTACCAGGATGGCCTGCGCGCCACCGGCATCGACAAGATCATTGCAGAATCCGGCGTGGCCAAGATGTCGCTATACCGGCATTTCGCCTCGAAAAACGAACTGATCTCCGCCTTCCTGGATCGTCGCCACGACAGCTGGATGGCATGGTTCGAGCAGGACGTGGAAGCGCGCTTCGCCGCCACGCCGGGGCTGGAAGTCATTGCCGATGCGCTGGCCGACTGGTTCACCGACGGAGAATTTCGCGGCTGCGCCTTTATCAATGCGGTGGCCGAAGCGGGGGCCTCAGGCGAGGGCACGCAGATCGAGCAATCGGTGGCGCACAAGGCGGCGCTCGCCGCGTTTATCGGCATGCTGGTCAGGCGGCTCGGCCTGCCGGAGCCCGAAGCGATTACCGAAGAGGCGATGCTTTGCGTGGAGGGCATGATCGTGCGCTACCAGATGACGGCCGATCCTGGTGTCGTCGATGCCGGGCGCCGCCTGCTGCGCCGCCTCCAGCAAGTGCACTGAAAGCCAGCGCCGGCCAGTTGACGACCGGACTATTGCCGCAGCGAGGTGATCAGCCGGATGCCGAGCAGCGCCATCACGCCGCCGGCGGCGCGGTCGAGCCAGAGCTTGAAGCGCAGGTAGAAGGCGCGCGGCGCCGCCGACGACAACGCCACCGCCACGATGGCGTACCAGCCGGCCTCGATCGCAAAGACCATCACCGGCAGCGCGAGCAGCAGGGACGCCGGCACCTCGGCCGGCAGCAACGCGGCAAAGACGCTGGCGTAGACGACTGCCGTCTTGGGGTTGCTCAGTTGCGTGGCGAATCCGCTCAGCAGGGCGCGGCCGCGTCCCGGCGCTTGTGCGCCGTTGGCGGCCTGCGAACCGGCAGCCATCGCAAGGGGCTCGCTGGCGCCRCGCCAGATGCGCGCGCCCAGGTAGACAAGATAAAGGCCGCCGCCCACCTTCATCGCCATGTAGAGCCACGGCACCGCCGCCAGCAGGAGCTTGAGCCCGAGCAGCGCGGCCGCGGCAAACACCACGCCGCCCAGCCCCATGCCAAGCGCCATGTGGAGCGCATCCGCGCGCGAACGGGCAATGGCGGCACGGGCCACCATGACGAAGCTCGGGCCGGGGCTGACAGCGCCAAGCGCCAGTGCGCCGCCAATGGCCAGTGTCGATGTGAATGCGTCCATGCGTCTGTCTTGTCGGGAAGGGATGGGAGCTGCGCCGCGGGCCGGCACGATGCCGATGCGCCATGTTAGCAGCAAGACGCCCGCCCTCAGCGTTCCTCCCGTTCAGTCGCCGCCGGACGCCATCCGGCTCAGCCCTCCAATGGCCTCCGCCAGTTCCGCGCGCAGTACCGCCATCAGTTCGGTTGCCGGCAAGGCGCGCGACAGTTGCGCGGCCTGGCCGGCCCATTGCGCCGCAAACTCGGCATTGCCGCATGCCTTGGCAGCCGCGTGCAGCGCCTTGCCGGCATCGTAGGTGATGGGGTAATCGGGAATCGGCGGGCAGTCCGGCGCCTCGCCCAGTTTGGTGAGGCGGTTCACGAAGCCGCGCGCTCGGCGGCCGGAGATGGAGCGGGTCAGCGTCGTGGGGGACGGCTCGCTTGCCAGCAGCGCGGCCCGGTAAGGCGCGTCGGCCGCGGTTTCCGGGGCGACGACGAATGCCGTGCCCAGTTGCGCTGCCTGCGCACCCAGAGCCAGCGCGGCGGCAATGCCGGCGCCGTCCATGATGCCGCCGGCGGCGACCACCGGCAGGGCAGTGTTGCGGACCAGAAGGCGCACCAGGGCCATGGTGCCAAGCCCTTCGTCATGCCCCTCGGTCTTGAACGTGCCACGGTGGCCGCCAGCTTCCACGCCCTGCGCCACGATAGCGTCGATGCGCGCATCGGCGATCTGCCGCGCTTCGGCGAGATGGGTGGCCGTGGCCATCAGGAAGATGCCGGCCTCATGCAGTGCGTCGATCCAGGCCTGAGCCGGCAAGCCGAAATGGAAACTCACCACCGCCGGCCGCTCCTCCAGCAGCATCGCGTACATGGCGTCGTCGGCAACAAAGCTCTTGTAGATCTCGCGCAGCGATGCCGGCGGCGTGGCGCCGAACTCGGCGAAGCTCGGCGCCAGGTAGGCCAGCCATTGCGCTTCGCGTGCAGGATTGGCGACGGCGGGAGCGTGGCAGAACAGGTTGACGTTGAACGGCTTGTCCGTCAGTGCGCGGGTCTCGCGGATGGCCTTGCGGGCGCCGTCGGCATCCGTGGCGCCGACGCCAAGCGAGYCGAGGCCACCGGCATTCGATACCGCCGCGGCCAGCGCCGGCGTGCCAACGCCGGCCATCGGTGCCTGGATGATGGGGGTAGCGATGCCGAGCCGGGCTAGCAGCGTGCGTGGCTGCGTGGCTTGGGTGGGGGTGTTCATTTGCAGGCTCCTTCTAGAGAGGTTGGATCTGTGCGGTGTGCGCTCAGGCTACGCGTGGAGGTAGCCAGCGGAGCGGGTATGCAATGGCATGGCCTTCAGAGAAAGCACGCGGCGGTCGAGGCCAGCAATGCGACCGCGGCAGCGGCAAGGGGGCCGCTGAAGCTATGGCTGTGCGCCATCAGCGCATCGGACACCAGCGGGCCGGCGATCTGGCCCACGCCATAGGCAGCGGTCATGATGGCCAGCAGGTTGAACTTCACGCGATGGGCCACGCGTTTTGCCGCCGGCATGGCGATGGTCACCGTGCCCACGAAGGTGCCGCCCACCAGCAGGGCGCTGGCCAGGTAGGCCACCGGCGAATGGCTGAGCGCGGGCAGGATCACGCCCGCTGCCTGCACCAGCAGGTTGAGCGCGAGCGCGCGCCGCGTGCCAAGGCGGCCGTGCAGCGCATGCCAGAGAAAACAGGAAGGTGCCGCGCCAAGGCCGAAGGCGGCCCAGATATGGATCGGGTCGATGTGACCGAGCGCATCGCGCACGAACAGCGGCAGGTAGGTGGCGGTGACGATATAGCCGAATCCCGCGAGACCGTAGCTGACGACGAGCGGCCATGGCCCGGGGCCGTTGGCATGGGCCAGGGCAGCGCCGGCCCCGGCGGCATCGGGCACCGCCGGGCGGTGGCTGCCAAGCTGTGGCCAGGCCAGCAAGGCCAGTACGGCGGCACCGCCGCCAATCGCAATCCACAGCAACGGGCTATGCCAGCCGGCGAGGTTGCCGGCGGCGATCAGTTCGGCGGAGAGCAGGATGCCGGCGCCGACGCCCGAGAACAACAGCGGTGCGCCATGCGGATGGCCGACCACATGGAACAGCCAGACGGAGGCGCTGATCAGTGCGATCGCGCTGAGAACGCCGGCCAGGAAGCGCACCGCGATAAAGAACCACGGCGCGGCGGGCAGTGCCAGCACCAGCAGGCATACGGCCGTACCGAGCAGGGCGATGCGGCAGAGTTGCGGTGCCGCGCGTTCCGGCATGCGGGTGACGGCAAGGGCGCCGGCCAGGTAGCCCGCATAGTTCGCGGATGCCGCCAGCGAGCCGGCGCTGACGCTCAGCAAGCCGTCGCGCACCATCAGCGGATACATGCCGGTGAAGGCGAAACGCCCGAAGCCCATGCCGACCGCAAGCACCAGCGCGGCGGCAAGCGATGGCATCCACGGCGCCATCCTCTGGCGCAGGGCGGCGTCCCCGCTCGCGGGGACCGGCTGGATCCTAGCCATGCTGCAACTCCTGCAAGAAGGCCGCGTAAGCCGAGGTCATGAAGCCCGTACGGCGCACCAGGAAGGTGTGCGCCGTACGTACCGGCACGGTCTGCAGGTTCGCCGCGCCGGGGTGGAGCGCCAGCAGCGATCTTGGCAGGATGGCCACTGCCGATCCCGCCGTCACGCAGGCAAGGATGGCGTGGTACGAAGCCAGTTCCAGCACATTCAGCGCCAGCTGCGGGCCTTTGCCGCTGGCAAGCCAGGCTTCGGCGCACATGCGATAGGTGCAGCCACGCGCGAACGTGGCCAGGCTGCGCAGGGTGATGTCTTGTGGCGTGCGCACCGGCGGATGGCTGGGCGGCAGCACCAGCAGGAGTTCTTCGGAAAACAGGAAGGTGCCTTCCAGGCCGGGGCCGAGTACGTCCATGTCGAGTGCATCCGGCGCGCCTTCCGACGGATGGGCCACCAAGGCGCAATCGATGCGATGCGCCAGCAGGGAATCGACCAGGGCCTGCGTGGTGCCGGTCTGGATCTCGATTCGCACATCCGGCCACTTGCCGTGGTAGCGCGCCAGTGGCCGGGGCAGGCGGCTGGCGGCCGAGCTTTCCATGGAGCCCACGCGCAGCGTGCCGGAGGGCACATCGCCGCGCATCGATTGCCGGGCTTCCTCGGCGAGCGCCAGCAGCCGCTCGGTATAGCCCAGGAAACGCTGGCCCTCGGGCGTCAGCGTCATGCGCTTGCTGTCGCGCAGGAACAAGGCGACGCCCAGTTCCTCCTCAAGCTGCTTGACGCGGGTGGTCACGTTCGATTGCACGCGGTCCAGGGCCTTGGCGGCCCGGGTCACGCTTTCCTCCAGCGCAACGGCCCGGAAGATCTCAAGTTCGGCCAGATCCACGGCAATCCTTTCACTAAGTTTGTTCTCAAAAAGAGAATGTATTCAGGATAACTATCATTGATGGGGATGAATAAGTCAAGAAATCCATGATGCTGGCAGGGTGGACGCGTCGGGAAGGTCCCGAGGGCTGGCGGCCAGCCTTGGCGCTCAGCGGCGCGTGGCCGGGCGCTTGCGGCCTGGGGAGGCAGCCGGCGCAGGACGGTAGCGGGCGCGCAGGGTTTCCAGGAGCAGCGGCAGCGCGGGGGCCGGATTGCTGGCGGCATAGACCACGGCCACGCCGATCCGCAGGTCTGCCTGCTCCTTGAGTTCCTTGTAGACCACACCGGYGCGCGCCATCGCCTGCAGCGAGGAAGGCACCAGCGCCACGCCCTGCCCATCGGCGATCAGGCCCAGCAGCACATGGTGGTCCGCCGGTTCCTGCACTCGCTGCGGTGCATAGTCCAGCGCGCGGAAGACGGCCTCGTAGTGGTCGAAGTAGGCGGGATTCAGCCGCCGCTGGCCCCAGAACAACGGATCGGCTTGCAGTTCCGGCAGTGAGATGCGCTTGCGCCTGGCGAGCCGGTGCGCGGCCGGCAACGCCACCACCAGCGGGTCGTCGAACAAGTGTTCCACCGCCAGTTCGCCGGTGGCGGACGGCAGGCCGATCAGCGCCGCGTCGAGCGCGCCACGGCGCAGGTCGGCAATCGATTGCTGCGATATCTGGCGTTTCTGCAGCAGCCTGATCTCCGGCGCCTGTGCCTGCAATGCCGGCGCGAGCCAGGTGAACAGGGCGGCATCGAACACGGTGGTGATGCCCAGCCGCAGGCCGTGGTTGCGCGTGGCGCGCTGCCGGGCTCGGGCGAGCAGGGCATCGGCGCTGGCGAGCAGCTCGCGCGCCTCGGGCAGCAGGCGGCTGCCCGCGGGCGTCAGTGCTACGCCATTGCGATCCCGCTCGAACAGGCGCGCACCGATGGTTTCCTCCAGCGCCTGGATCTGCCGCGTCAGCGGAGGCTGCGTGATCGACAGCCGTTCCGCCGCGCGGCGAAAGCTCAGTTCGTCCGCGACGGCCACGAAATAGTTCAACTGCCAGAGTTCCAGGCGGCTTTGCATCGGATGTCCTTGTGATACGCCAAAGGTATCACGCCGAAGGCATTGGCGGCGCGCGAACGCGCTCGCTAAGCTTGCCTCACTGTCCTGCCGACGGCACCGCGCCGCCAGGACCTCCCGATGCGAATCAAAAAAAGGAAACCGCATGAATACGCAGACCATGACACTTGGCCGCGCCCAACTTTCCGCCATCGAACAGACGGACGAGCCGTCCCTGGTCGAAGCCTTGCGTGACATCGCCCCTGACCTGGCCAGCCTGGCGATCGGTTTCGTCTACGGCGAGATCTACCCGCGCCCAGGACTCGACCGGAGGCACCGGCAACTCGTCACCGTCGCGGCGCTTGCGGCCATGGGCGGGCTTGAGCCACAGCTCAGGTTCCATCTGGCCGGGGCGCTGCATGCCGGTTGCACGCCGGTCGAACTGGTCGAACTGATGAATCATCTCGTGGTGTATGCCGGGTTTCCCGCGGCGCTCAACGGCATCGCCGCCGCAAGGGAAGTCTTCGCGAAGCAGGGCGTTGCCGTGAATACCGGCACTCCCGCGCCGGACCAGGGCGGATCGCGCTTCGAGGCGGGGCTTGCCCGCTTGCGCGAGATCGACGGCGAAGTGGGGGAGCGCGTGCTTGCCTCGCTCGAGGACATTGCGCCCGACCTCGGTCGTTTCATCATCGAGTTTGCCTTCGGCGATATCTATACCCGGCCCGGCCTCGACCTGGTCTCGCGGGAACTGGTGACCGTGGCCGCGCTGGCAGCCATTGGCTCGGCCACGCCACAGCTCAAGGTGCATATGCACGGCTTGCTGAACGTGGGTGGCTCGCGTGAGCAAATGGTGGAGGCCATCATTCATCTCGCGGCATATGCGGGTTTTCCACGCGCGATCAATGCCGCGCTGGCGGCCAGGGCGGTGCTGGCGGAGCGCCCGCCGGAGCGGCATTGACGGGTGAGCCGCGCTAACGCCGTGCGGGCCTCGGCACGGCCTGCTTGAACGGCTTCAACAAGCTCGGACGGACTGCGGCTGCGGGGACCGCGCCGGTGCCGGCCGCGCCAGCAGTTGCCGGATCGAGGCAAGGTAGCGGTCCCCGACCTCCCGGCTGGCGCGGCTGGACTGGGCGCGCAGCGTGCGCCGGGACGGCGGCGCGATATTCAGGCTGCGGCAGATCGTGGAGAGATACGGCTTGCGTTCTCCCGCCAGCCGCTGCGCGGCCGCTTGCACCACCGCATCGCCGACGCGGGCGCGCAGCCACGCCAGGACCTGCCTGTCGTATTCGTTCTGTACCCGGACAAGGTGTTCCATGATGGGCTCCCGTGAATACTGTTCATCCATACAGTTACTGTAAATATATACAGTAATCTGCGTTTTTCAAGGATGAGATATGGGCAGCCCGCTTCGGGCGGAGCAGATTCGCCTGGCAGAGCGCGGGGCGCGCTACAGCACCATGCAGGCAGCCGCGCTTGCGCCAGGACGTTGGGGCACCCGTGCCTGCCCGGCGGGCCGCTTCTCGTGACGGCGGCGCTGGCTAGCTTGCTGGTTCCTTTCCGGGGCCTCGCGAGGTGCGTCCGCACCCGGTTTGGGCACATGGGTGTCTCGCAGCGCCGGATGGTGTTTGTCCACCCAGCGGGCCGCCCGCCATAGCGCGAAGATGCAGGCAATCGCGTAGCTGCAGTAAATGAAGGTGAGCACAGGCACCTCGCTCCGCGCCCGTCTAGGGGCGAGTGGTTTGGGAAGGTGCGAGTATGCGCAAGATCACTATCGCAGGGATATCACTCGATTGGGGGGAGCTGGACGCAGCACTTGCCGCAAAGCCAGCCTGCTGGCCGTACCAGCGCAAATGCGGATGCCAGGCGCGACAATTGTTTGCAGTTAGCCCGGCGCGGCTGGCGGGTTTTCCATGCCTGGTCCTCCTCCGGCGGATCGGCGCGGTACTCCAGCAGGTCCCCCGGCTGGCACTGCAGCGCCTCGCAGATTTTCTCCAGCGTATCGAAACGGATACCTTTGACCTTGCCGGATTTCAGCAGGGAGAGATTGGGCATCGGTGATGCCGATGTACTGGGCGAGCTCGCGCGATTTCATGAACACTGCCACCACTACCGCCACCAACAACACCGCAGCCACCACAGTCGTCGCATGGATTGCGGCGGGCATTCTGCTTGCCGGCTGTGCGCCGACGCAGCTTGCCAGCCCGGACGCAACGGTGGTCAGGATCTCCCACAACGAGCCGGGCGGCGGATGTGACGCAGCGCGCCGGCCGGACCGGCAGCGGCATCACGCCAGTGCGACGCTCAGTGCGCTCTGGGCAGAGACCAGGTGGCGGCCACGGCGGCGGCGGTAGTTGCCATCCGAGTCCATCTCCCAGGTGTCGCGGTTGTCCTTCAGGTAGATCTTCAGGCCTTCCTCGATCACGCGCTTCTTGAGCGATTTGTCCAGCACGGGGAAGCACACTTCGATGCGCCGGAAGAAGTCCCGTTCCATCCAGTCGGCGCTGGACAACCGCACGTCCTCGGCCTTGTCGTTATAGAAGTAGAAAATCCGCGCATGTTCGAGGAACTGGCCAAGTACCGAACGCACCCGGATATTCTCCGACAGGCCGGGTATGCCGGGCCGCAAGGCGCAGCCGCCGCGCACGATGAGTTCGATCCGCACGCCGTCGCAGGATGCCTGGTAGAGCGCCTGGATGATAGTCGGGTCCATCAGGGCGTTCATCTTGGCAATGATCAGTCCCTTGCGGCCAGCCTTGGCGTGCTTGCCCTCACGGCGGATGGCGTCGAGCAATGCCGAATGCAGGGTGAACGGCGCCTGCCAGAAGTGGGTAAGCGTGCCGGGATGGCCCAGGCCGGTCAGCTGGGAGAACACGTTCGCCACATCCTCGACCATGGCTTCCTTGCACGTGAACAAGCCGAAGTCCGTGAAATTCCTGGCGGTCTGCGAGTGGTAGTTGCCTGTGGAGAGATGCGCGTAACGCCTGAGTTTTTTTCCTTCGCGCCGCACCACCATGGCCATCTTGGCATGCGACTTGTAGCCGACCACGCCGTACACCACATGGGCACCGGCTTCTTCCAGTTGCGCCGCCCAGTTGATGTTGGCCTCCTCGTCGAAGCGGGCCAGCAGTTCCACCACCACGCTGACTTCCTTGCCCCTGCGCGCGGCGCCGATCAGTGCCTGCAGCAGCGCCGAGTCGTTGCCGGCGCGGTACACAGTCTGCTTGATGGCCATCACATCGGGGTCTTCAGCGGCCTGGCGGATGAAATCCACCACCGGGGCAAACGACTGGTACGGATGGTGCAGCAGGATATCGCCGTCGCGGATGGCGCGGAACATGTCCGGCTGGCCCTGCAGCGCCTTCGGCAAGCCTGGCCGGCATGGCGGATATTTCAGGTCCTCGCGGTCCACGCTGTCGGGCACCGGCAGCAGCCGCACGAGGTTGACCGGGCCATTCACGGAAAACACCTCGGTGTCCTCCAGCCCGAACTGGTTCTGCAGGAACCTGGTCATCTCGTCGGAGCAGTTGTCCGCGACCTCAAGCCGTACCGCATCGCCGAAATGCCGCTGTGGCAGTTCGCCCTGCAGCGCATCGCGCAGGTTCTTGATTTCTTCCTCGTCGACGAACAGTTCGCTGTTGCGGGTGACCCGGAACTGGTAGCAGCCGCGCACATGCATGCCGGGAAACAGTTCGCAGACGTGGGCATGCAGGATGGAAGACAGGAACACAAAGCCGTGTTTGCAGCCGGAGATCTCTTCCGGCAGGAGGATCACGCGGGGCAGGGAGCGGGGCGCTTGTACGATGGCCGCGCCAGCCTCCCGGCCGAAGGCGTCCTTGCCTTCGAGTTCCACCGCGAAGTTCAGGCTCTTGTTGAGCACTCGCGGGAAGGGATGCGCGGGATCGAGGCCGATGGGGGTCAGCACGGGCATCAACTCGCGGAAGAAAAAGGCGCGAATCCATTCGGCCTGTTCCGGCGTCCAGTGCGGCCGGCGCAGGAAGCGGATTTCCTGCCGGTCCAGCTCGGGAATCAGCACATCATTGAACAGGTGGTATTGCTCCGCGACCAGCTTATGCGTGCGTGCGCTGACCAGCGCATAGACCTGCCGCGTGTCCAGCCCGTCCGGCCCGCTGGCGATCGCCTGCAGCTTGATCTGTTCCTTGAGGCCGGCAACGCGGATCTCGAAGAACTCGTCGAGGTTGCTGCTGAAGATGCATAGGAAGCGCAAGCGCTCCAGCAACGGGATGTCGCAATTCTCCGCCTGGGCGAGCACGCGCCGGTTGAACTCCAGCTGGCTCGCTTCTCGATTCAGGAAGAGCTGCAGCGCGTTGGCGCCGATGTTGGCGCTCGCGCTGGCAAGGAAGTCCGACGGAACGCCGCGAACATCACTTGGTGCGAGAGGGAGGGAAGGGGCGATCTCTAGTGGAGCAGCCGAGCCTTCTTCCATGATGCGCTTGAATCCTTCTTTGGAATGGGCCATCGCGCGCCGATGGCCTGTTGGATAGATATTACCGCGCCGCGCGGCGATTGAGGAGTGGAACTGTGGGCGAAACACCGCACATTTCTTCCAGTCGCCGGCGGGAATGGCAAAAGCGCATACGCAAGATTTGTTCCATGTTCTCTTCCCGTGCAGCGGAAGTGGATTGCGGCCAAGCGCGCTCACATGCATGATGGAGCCCTGCATGGCAACGCTGCAGCGCGCATTGTCCGCTTCACGCGATTCGCTACCTGGAAAGTCAAATCCTGGAATCCAAATGGAACTGATCTACGTTGCGGACCCGATGTGCTCGTGGTGTTACGGCTTCGGCAAGGAATTGTCCGCGCTGGTGGCGCGTTTCCCGGATCTGCCGCTGGGCGTGGTGGTCGGGGGCCTGCGCGCGGGGGCCACGGACATCATGGACGACGCGGCAAGGAATGTGCGCCTGCAACACTGGGCTCGGGTCGAGCAAGCCAGCGGCATGCCATTCAACCGCGAAGGCCTGCTGGCGCGCGAAGATTTCGTCTACGACACGGAGCCGGTGTGCCGGGCGGTCGTCACCGCGCGCATCCTCGCCGGGCAGGGCAACCTGCTCGCCGTATTCGATGCGCTGCAGCATGCGTTCTACATGGATGCCCTGAATACGACCGATGCCGGCGTGCTGGCCGGCATAGCATCGCAAGCGCTGACACGGCTCGGGTACGGCATCGATGCCGCTACGTTCGAGGCGGCGTGGCGCGCACCTGCGACCATCACCGAGACGCACGCGGACTTTGCCCTGGCACGTTCGTGGGGCGTCACCAGTTTCCCCACGCTGCTGTTGCGCGTTGGTAGCGAACTCCACGGCATCACGACCGGGTACGCTAGTGCCGGCATGATCGAGCACCGCCTGGCGTCCGTGCTGGAGCAATTGGCGGCGCGCGCCTGACGCAGGCCTGCCTGTCACCACCACGGTGACGCTTGGCTACGATGATCTATTGCCTGGGCGGCTGCTAATTCCCTTCTGCGCCATTCTCCACTGCCGGCGCCTGTTGCCTTGTCTATCCGGCCGCCAAGCGGAACGACCCCAAGAGCGGGCCAGTCTGGCTTGTCAGCGGGCAGGGCCCAGCAGGTTGGCCTGCGGTTCGCCGAAGTTGCCCAGCCCGGGCTCATTTCCTTCATCCGTTACAAAATACGGGTGGCAATGTCGTTTTGTGCTTTTTGAGTATCATTTTCGAGTGATGCTGGTGAAGCAGCGCCTCTGTTGGCATCTTGCATACGTACTATCACCTAATGCTGCGATGCGTCATTCCTTTTGCTATACTAGGGAAAACCCGATGAGGGTTATCCCTGAAAGGAAGAAAGCCATGAACTCGCAATCCGATATCAAGATGACCGACCAACTCGAACGCGAACTGATTGAACGCGAACTCGGTCCCCGCAGCCCGGCCTTTATCGATGACGTGAAGAGCGCCATCGCCGCCGTGCAAGACGTGTTTGGCCGCCTGCAAAGCCAGGCTCGCAAGGCAAAGATCGTTTTCGCGAACGGCTGATTGCCGAATTGCCAGAGCACCGACATCAAGAAGCGCGAATCAAGAGTAATTGCTGCTGTAGTGCACTGTAGTTAGCTATTGTTTGTTGTTGATGTGTGTAGTCTTGGTTTGACGGCTGTATCACTGCCGCTCGCGCCGCGCCCCGGCGCGCGTTGAAAAGCGAGGGCAGGCACTACGTGAAACCGGCGTGGATGTTTCCACGCGGCAAGACCGGCCAACGCGTCGCTCCATGGAGCGCAACGCTTCTTGGCCGGTTTTTTTATTTGAGGTTCATCCGACTTTCGTGTGGGTCAGCGCAGCTGGATGTAGGTTGAGACCACCGCAGTGGAAGTAGACGGCGATCTTAAAGTGGTCCGGATTGCGATAGCCGCAGGCTCGCTTCTGCACAGTGG